>NZ_VOZH01000032.1:0-31099 GCF_013419875.1 Acinetobacter sp. YH12049
AGTTGTATGAGGGATAAGGGCAAATTGTAGGTTTTATCTCAGGTTCAAATTTAAGATTTTAGCAGCACTCCAAACTCTACAATTTGCGTATAGTGGTAGCTAATCACTATATCAATCAAGATACAAGTTAGCAATTTCACTGAAGTGCGCAAAAACATCTGGACCTGATTCTGGTTGAATAAAACCAAAACCTTTAGTTTCATTGAACCACTTAACGGTACCTTTAACAACATTTGAGTTTGACATAATAAAACCTACTGATTTTTTAATAATTTTTAGTCATTTTATTGACTGCATATAACTTTGAAAATAATAAAGAATGAAACTTAAAATCTGAAAAAAACGAAGAATTATGAATAAAACGACGATACTTAAGAGAGATTTAATGAAACAAGACTTTTTTCTAGTTGAGTTAACTATACCTTAAAAATAAAATTAATCAAGTTTTTTTATATATATATTTAATTGCCTTATAAAAGATGATTAGTTCAGGAATTAATATGTTGATCTAGTTGACTTTTTTAAATAATACTATCGACAATATTGCTATATTGAATCTAAAAAATTCAATTTACCGCTTAAAAGGGGATCCAAGAAGAAATGATTTTCCCCATTTTCTCATGCTGTAAGATTGAAATTTCTCCTACCTTCATTCTGCATTTAATCTTCACACTTTGTTCACATCGACTTGGGTTATCTTAAGTCTGAAATACAACAAGGCTTAAAAATGAAGATGCTATTCAAGTCGGTTTTTGCAGCGATAGTACTGTCTATCATCAGCTTTACAACGATTCAAGCAGAAACTGCTGCGCCTCAGGCAGTTGATCGGGTAGATATCCAGAAGTATGCTGGTAAATGGTATGAAATTGCGCATTTACCGATGTATTTTCAGCGTAAATGTGTCTCGGATATCTCGGCACTATACACTGTCAATGCCGATCAAACTATCGGTGTATTGAATAGCTGCCGAACTGCCAATGGTGAGATAATTAGCTCTGAAGGTGTTGCGTATTCGCAAAACAAGGGGAACAGCAAACTGAAGGTCAGCTTTTTGCCTACAGGTTTAAGATGGATACCATTTAGCAAAGGTGATTACTGGGTATTGCGAGTAGATCCAGAATATAAAGTGGCGCTTGTGGGGGGACCAAGTCATAAATACCTATGGATTTTGTCACGTGAACCGCAACTGGATGAAGCCACCTATCAGTCCTATCTGGAAACTGCAAAACATTATGGTTACGACGTCACAAAACTTATCAAATTGCCTCATTAATCTGTTACCCTTTTGCCGAACTGATAAATCTCTCTACAGTTCGGCTTTTTTTTATTTCACTTCACATAAAATTCATATCTGACTGATTAGACTCACCAAACAGAATAAAGACAACCGATTAAAAGTAGGATGAGTTCATGTTGAAAAGCCTGATGCGATGGATAGACAGCTGGTCCATACACACATCGCCTGAAACGCTGACCGCTGAAAACAGCCGGATTCAGTGGCTCCGGATTTTGCCCTTTATTCTGTTGCATCTGGCCTGTCTCGCAGTGTTCTGGGTGGGGGTGTCATGGTTTGCGCTGGGCTTTATGCTGGCGTTCTACCTGATCCGCATGTTTTCCATCACCGCTTTTTTTCATCGTTATCTGTCACATAAAACTTTTCAAACTTCGCGTCCGGTACAGTTCCTGTTTGTGCTGATGGGTACCATGAGTGCGCAGCGTGGCCCGCTCTGGTGGGCAGCGCATCACCGATATCACCATCGCTATACCGATACCTTGCAAGACCCGCATTCCTCCACGCATGGTTTTTGGTACAGCCACGTTGGCTGGTTTTTAAATGAATATAACTTTGCCACGCGAAAAGAAGTCATTAGAGATTGGCTGAAATATCCGGAACTGATCTGGCTAGACCGTTTCAGTTTAATTGTGGTGCTGCTGACTGCCGGCGGGATTTATGCACTGGGGGAATGGCTGGCCACGGCTTTACCTCAACTCGGTACCTCCGGCCTGCAATTGCTGGTCTGGGGCTTTGTGGTCTCCACCGTGTTACTGCTCCATGCCACTTTGTGTATTAACTCACTGGCGCATCATTATGGCAGCCGTGATTTTGATACGGACGATCACAGCCGCAACAATTTATTCCTTTCGATCATTACCTTGGGTGAAGGCTGGCACAACAATCACCATTATTATGCCGGCAGTACCCGGCAGGGTTTTTACTGGTGGCAGATTGATGTGACCTATTACCTGCTGAAACTCATGTCTTTGTTCGGGCTGGTCTGGGGACTTAAGCCGATTCCGGCACGTGTCTATGATGTCAGTAAAATTGCCCGGGCTCGGAAACAGAAAAAAGCTGCCAAGACCGACACTCAGACTATTCATTCAAAGGAATCACCATGAAAATTGCAATTATTGGTTCAGGTATTTCCGGTCTGTACGCTGCCTGGAAACTCAGCAAAGTGCATGACGTTACCGTCTTTGAAAAGAATAACTACTTTGGTGGTCATACCGATACCCATCAGCTGAATATCGATGGTGAACAGGTTGCGGTGGACAGTGGCTTTATTGTCTTTAATGAGCATAACTATCCGCTGTTCTGCGCCATGCTCAAAGAACTTGGCATTCAATCGCAAAGCAGTGACATGGGCTTTTCGGTGAATAATCAGGTCACTGGCTTACAGTACAATCCTTCAAAAAAATTCTCGTTATTGTTCCGACCTCAAAACTTTTTTAATGCAGATTTTCGTGCGATGTTGTCGGATCTGTTCCGCTTCTATGCCGCCAATAAAGATCTGGATGTCGAGCATGTCGATGCACAGCTCAGTATTGATGAGTATCTGGATCGGCATGGCTATTCCGAAGCCTTCCGTCATGAACATCTCTATCCGATGTGTGGAGCGCTGTGGTCCTGCCCGGTAGAACAGGCCGGACAGATTCCGTATAAGTTTGTGGTGAGTTTTTTCCAGCATCATCGCATGTTGCAGCTCAAAGACCGTCCTTTATGGCTGACGGTCAAGGGTGGATCAGCTCGCTACGTCCGTGCCATTCAGGCCCAGTGCAATATCACGCTTCGTAAAACTGCTGTGCATCGGGTGTCTCGCAGTGCCAATGATGTGCTGATTGAAACCCAACAGGGCAGCGAGCGTTTTGACTGGGTGATTTTCGCCAGCCATGCCGATGACAGCCTGAAACTGCTGAAAGACCCGACCGCGCAGGAGCTGGACGTGCTAGGCAAGTTCCGCTATCAGGATAACCGCATGGTGGTACATTCTGATACCTCTATCATGCCCAAATCCCGTCGCCAGTGGGCCAGCTGGCATGTACACGTCACGCCGACTCAGGTCACTGAACAGACGCCATTCCAGCACAGTGGCACACATTATGGCTTTAGCTACTGGATGAACCAGTTGCAGAACCTGAACTGCAAAACCCAGGTCTTTGCCACCCTGAATCCTAATTTTGCCCTGAATCCGAAAAAAGTCTGGGTAGAACGACATTATCGTCATCCAGTGTTTGATGCCCCGGCGATTGAAGCACAGCAACGCTGGGCCGAGGTCAACGGCCAAAACCGCACCTCATATTGCGGCGCTTACTGGGGCTGGGGCTTTCATGAGGATGGGGCGCGTAGCGCATCATGGGTAATCGATCAGCTATTAAAACAGGCTGAACAGGCAGCCTAGGAGCGCATGATGCAGATGTATCCTCTTGCGATCGCCACTGCTGAAATCCGGCATCGACGTTATTTGCCCCAAGCCCATGCTTTTAAAACCCAGCTGAGCTATCTATGGTTTGATCCAGATCAACTCGCGACGTTTACCCGAAAATCCTGGCTTTGGTCATCTAAACGCTGGAATTTCCTGACCCTAGATGAGCGCGATTTTCTGACTATGGAGTGTGGCTCGATTCGGCAGAAGATTGCACGCCTGCTGATCAAGCGGGAAAACTATCTGTTACCGCATGCCGCTTCCATCCGGGTGCTGGCTTTACCGCGCACACTGGGGTTCCGTTTCAATTCCGTAGTATTTTATCTTGTCTTTGGTGCGAGCGACCAGTTGCTCTTTGTGCTGAGTGAAATCACCAACACACCGTGGAATGAACGACAGGCCTACATTCACGACTGCCGGAACAATGCAGACGAATATGCGCCGTACCAGAGTCACCAGTTTGACTTTAAAAAGGCCTTTCATGTGTCGCCGTTCATGCCGATGGGGCTGGATTATCGCTGGCGCTTCAGCTTTTCGGATCGGCAGAACGTGATTCATATGCAGCTGTTTGAGCAGGGAATCTTGCAATTCGATGCCACCCTGAAATTTTCCTTGCAGGCCATCACGCTTGCTTCACAACAGCATCGCTATGCTGTACTGAAAGTTCTTGAACCCTTCAGGATGGTCAGCGGAATTTATCTGCACGCCTTTCGTTTATGGAAAAAGAAAATTCCGTTTTACCGACATCCTAAAAAAGAAAAAGGAAACACATTGCGATGAAGACACTATTCATGGGAGAGCAAAGCACACTGCCGGTGGTACTGCGCCACCTGCTGAAATTACGCCATGGTCAGCTGATTTTTAAAGGCGTCTGGAACGGGGCTGTCGGGGAAAGTAGCGATTTACAGGCGGTGATACAGGTGCATGATGTTCGTCTGATGGATCTGCTGTTCCGTAATGGTGTACTGGGTGCTGCCGAAGGCTTTATCCGTGGCTACTGGAGCAGTGAAGATCTGGTCGATGTGATCCGCGTTTTGGCACGTAACCGCGATGTGCTGGACCAGATGAATCAGAATGCAGTGGCCAAAGCCAGCCAGTTACTGTTAAAGGTCTGGTATAAATCGCGCAAGAATTCGATTGATGGCAGCCGCAAAAATATTGCCGAGCATTATGACCTGAGCAATGACTTTTTCAAGCTGTTCCTAGATTCCAGCATGATGTATTCCAGTGCGGTGTTTAAAGAACCCTGTATGAGCTTGGAACAAGCTTCAGATTATAAAAAAGAACTGATCTGCCAGAAACTTCAATTGCAACCGATGGACCATTTGGTCGAAATTGGCAGCGGCTGGGGAGGCTTTGCCATTTATGCGGCTCAGCATTATGGCTGTAAGGTGACCACCATTACCATTTCCAAAGCACAGTATGATGAAGCCGTGGCCCGGGTCGCTGCAGTCGGACTGTCACATCGTGTGACTGTGCAGCTGAAAGATTACCGTTTACTGGAAGGCAAATACGACAAGCTGGTGTCGATTGAAATGATTGAAGCAGTTGGTGAGCAGTATTTACCAACTTATTTCCGAAAATGCCGCGAGCTCCTCAAGCCGAATGGTCTAGCCTTGATACAGGCGATTACGATTGAAGATGCACGCTATGCCAAAGCCCTGAATACAGTGGACTATATCAAGCGCTATATTTTCCCGGGCAGTTTTATTCCCTGTATCAGTGTCATGACCCAGACCGCTTCAGAACAAAAACTGCGACTCAAACATCTGGAGGATATTGGTCAAAGCTATGCACAAACCCTGAAGTGTTGGCGTGAGCGTTTCTTGCAGCAGCATGATCAGGTACTTGGGCTTGGCTTTGATGAGCGTTTTATCCGCATGTGGGATTTTTATCTGTGTTATTGCGAAGGTGGCTTCCGCGAAGGCGTGATCAGTGATGTACATCTGCTGTTCGAAGCCAGTGCCTACTAAGCCAAGATAAAGCAGGAGGGCCGAAATGCTGCTGAACTTACTAATGCTGAATGTCTTTATCATGCTCTGTAGCTGGGTGTTGGTGACCTATAACCGTAGAGCAGGGCTGGTCGATGTCGCTTGGAGTTTCAGTATTGCCCTCAATGTGATTATTGCCGCTTGGGCGATTGACAGTGCACCGATGTTGGTTCGCTTATTTCTGGGACTGGCGAGTGGGATCTGGTTTTCACGGCTGACTTGGCATCTGTTACGGCGCTATGCCAGTGAAACCCAAGAAGACACGCGTTATGCCAACATGCGCCGAGCGATGGGGGAGTATCAGCATCTTGGTTTTCTGGTGTTTTTTATATTTCAGGCAGGTTTGGCTCTACTGTTTTCTTACCCAATGCTGAAGTTGTTAAGTATCTCGACCGAGCAATGGAATGACTGGACTTTGGTCACTGTGATTGGGGCGGGTATGATCATGCTCTTGGCTTTGATAGGTGAAAGCACTGCCGATCAGCAACTTTACCGTTTTAAGCTAGATCCACAGAATCAAGGTAAAACCATGGATCAGGGCTTGTGGAAATATTCGCGCCATCCGAATTATTTTTTTGAATGGCTGCATTGGTTTGCCTATCCAGTGCTCGGTTTGGCAGCAGGATGCTATGAATTATGGATATATCCACTGCTGATGTGGCTATTCTTGTACTACTTTACAGGTATTCCCTTTAGTGAAAAACAGGCGCTCGCCCACCGTGGCGACAACTATAAAGACTATCAACGACGAACTTCAATGTTTATTCCGTGGCCACCCAAAGAGTAGGTAAATACATGGACTTTATGATTCAAAAAACCTTAGAACTGATCGAAAATGGCAAGGTGCCAGACCCAGTGATTCGTGCAGGCATTCGTACTTTAACCAAAAAACGTTTGGCACAAGAAGGTCGGTTTAACCCCGCATTGGCGGCGCAGCGCTATATGGATGTGCTCACCATGCTGAAAAACAGCGAAATTGCCATTGAGACAGACAAAGCCAATGAGCAGCATTATGAACTGCCGACCGCATTTTTTCAGGCAGTACTCGGTAAGCGTTTGAAATATAGCGCGAGTCTATTTAAACATGCCGATATGACGCTAGACCAAGCCGAAGAAGCTGCCCTTGCATGCTATTGCCAGCGAGCACAACTGAAAGACGGGCAGGATATTTTGGAAATTGGCTGCGGTTGGGGTTCTTTAAGTCTATATATGGCCGAGCATTATCCAACGGCCCGTATTACAGTCGTGTCAAATTCTTCAACGCAGCGCGAGTATATTCAGGAACAAGCCCGTTTAAAAAAACTGGATAACCTGACGGTGATCACTTGTGATGTCAATGTGTTGCAAATGGAACCCGCGTCCTTTGACCGCGTGGTTTCGGTGGAAATGTTTGAACATGTACGCAACTACCAGAAACTGTTTGAAAATATCAGCAGCTGGCTAAAAGCGGATGGTCTGCTCTGGTGTCATATTTTCTGTCACCGTTTCCTGCATTATCCGTTTGAAGTGAAAAATGAATTCGACTGGATGTCGAGATATTTCTTTAGTGGCGGACTGATGCCGGCAGCGTCGACCTTTCTGCATTTCCAGCAGCATTTACAGCTGGAGCAGCACTGGCAATGGGCGGGTACGCAGTATGAACGTACCGCAAATGCTTGGCTAGAAAATATGGATGCTAAACAGGCCGAGCTAAAGCCCTTGTTTGAAAAAACTTATGGCGCGGATGCCGCAATTTGGTGGCAACGCTGGCGGATTTTCTTTATGGCCTGTGCCGAGCTGTTCGGTTATGAGCATGGACGCGAGTGGGTGATCGGTCACTTTCTGTTTAAAAAGAAAACCGTATAATTGAATGGCGAATCGGATGGGCCAGCGGGGAATGCACCAATGTTAAAGCTGTTCAGGGACAAACACGATCATCCTCTGGGTGAGGTGTTTAACCGCTATTACTGGCTGCAAATCGGATTCATTGCCCTGTCTGTGGTGATCGGGATTGGCTGTAGTGCTTGGGTAATCAAGGGTTCCCTGCTCAGAACTGCGCTAGAACAGGAAATGTCACACTACTGGCAGCGGCTGGAACGTAATCCGGCTGCTGAACTGCCCGACACCAAAAACCTGTATGGTTACCGCTGGAGCGATGTGCCGCCAGTCCAATTTCGCCACATGCAGCTTGAGCAAGGGGTGAACCGGCATTTTGTCGATGGCAAGGAGCGCATGACCGTGTATGGTGAAAAAAACGGACAGCATGTCCTGTTGGTCTTTGGCGAAAGCAACGTCAACAAGCTGGTGTGGCTGTTTGGTCTGGCACCGCTGATGGTCAGCCTGTTTGTGCTATATAGTGTGCTGTGGTGGTGGAACCGTCGGGCCCGGCGCTATTTTTCCCCGATTACCCGTCTGGCCAATGCGCTGGAATATATCGACTGGGAACATCAGAAAAATCAGGCTTCGCCATTTCAGGACATCCGCACCGACTCTAATCTGGAAGCTGAATACCTCAAGCAGGCGCTGGAAAAATATCATCAGGTATTAAGCGAATTTATTCAGCGTGAGCGTGAATTTACCGGAGATGTCAGCCATGAGCTACGCACGCCACTGACCATTTTAAAAGGGAATGTGCAGCTGTGTCAGGCACGCTATGGCGACAACAAGTCCTTTACCCGCCTGCATAACACCATTGAAGACATGCAGCTGCTGGTCGATACCTTGCTGGCCATTGCCCGCAATACCACCAACACTTTAACTGCTGAACCGACCATGCTTTCAGAATGTCTGGACAATCTGGTGCAGGATCTGGAAAGTGTCAGTCATAACAAAGGCATGCAGATAGACCTGCAAAAAGACCTCGATGAACAGCCGCGTAAACTTTATCCATCCATGACCAAAATGGTGTTTGGCAATATTCTGCGCAATGCGCTGAACTATTCACAGGGCACAGAAATTGATGTGATTCTGGAAAAAAATAAAGTGCTGATTGCTGACAATGGGGTCGGCATGTCTTTACCTAACAATTCTAAAGTTCAGGAACTGTCTGGTCAGCAGCTACAACTGGAAATCAAAGGGCATGGTATTGGATTGCAATTGGTGCAAAAGCTATGCAAACAGCTAGGTTGGCGTGTGGAGCTGTTTGACAGGCAATATTATCTTGACACTCATCAGAATGTTGATCTAGCAATGACCACTGGACTGATTGTTGTTGTGTACCTAAATTAGGCTTCATCTTCGAAAGCAATCTTTAAACCAATCCCAGATATGGTGTGAATCAGCTTTTGTTCAAAGGGTTTATCGACCATTTTGCGTAAATTATAGATATGACTGCGCAGAGCATCACTTTCTGGCTCTTCGTCACCCCAAAGCTGCATCATAATTTCCTGTTTGGTCAGTACTTTAGGAGAATGTCGCATTAGTAGCTTCAAAAGTTTAAACTGAATCGGAGGCAATTCAATGTTCTGCCCAGCTCGAGTTAGCTGTTGTGTTGCTGGGTCCAAAATTAGGTCATGAATTTGCAGACGACTGCTAGATACTTCACCCAGGGAACGTTTGATCAGGGCCTTGACCCGAACCACTAGCTCGTTAAAGTCAAAGGGCTTGACCAGATAATCATCCGTGCCGGAATTGAAGCCTTTAAGTTTGTCATCCAAGGTATCCCGAGCGGTAAGCATCAAGACAGGTAAGTCCAACCCCTCTTCATTGCGTAACCACTCGCACAATTCATAACCAGAACCATCAGGCAAATTAATGTCTAGTAGCAAGATATGGTAGCGTTGCTGTTTCAGTAATTGTCTAGCAGCACTCAGATTGCGGGCGTGATCGACCACAAAGCCATGTTCTTCAAGAAACTCGCATAGGGTAGAGGCCAGTTCATAATGGTCTTCAACCATCAGGATAAAATGTTTCGACATAGCGGCAGACACTAATTTAATAATTGCTGTTTTAATTTAGCACTAAATGGCTGGGGACCCAGCCATATATTAAAATATTGTTGTGCCAGAGGATGTTTAAGCTGCCCTAAACTTTGCTGGTTCAAAGATAAGCTCAGGGTCTGTGTAGCATGGTTGTATTTTAAACGGTAGAGGTCGCCTGATCTGACCAGACGATACAAATCGGTGATTGGGTTGAATAGAGCATGTATTTTTGCGTCTTTAACATTACGTTTCAGTAAATGTGTGGCCGCACGCTTAAATGCCCATTCCGGAATATTCTGTGTATAGGAAAAGTCCATCTGTATATTTTGTTTTTCCCAGGACTGGCTACAGTTTTGGGCAAAATAACTGGCCATACCGACCTGTTTTTGACCCACCATCAGCGGACCATTGCCGCATTGATTCAGGCTTTGTGCCTGTGCCCATGGACAGAAGCTACATCCCATCACTAACGCTGTACTAATCGCTATTTTTTGAAAGGCAGTAGCCATGAGTAGACCCCTCCAACATAAGGCAGGGAACGGTACAGGCCATTCGCAGGGTCCCAGAAATCCTGCTGGAAAATAATCTTGTTGTTTTCGTTGATCTTGATTTCACTGATACCGTAAGAGTCCATACTGCGGGTCGTGCCGAACAATTTAAAATCATAGGCCATATGCCAGTGCACATAGGCAGAGTCCTGATGATAAGAAGCGTTTAACAGCTTGACGCTGACCTTGCTGACCCGTTTGTTCATGCCTTGAAAGTGCTCGAGTAGATTTTGACGGGATGAAAATTGCGATAGCGTATCGTTAATAAACAGCTGGTCGGCATACAGTGCTCCAGCATTTTCAACGAATTCAGGTGTGCCCAAGGTATTAAAGGCTGAGGTAAAGCGGAGGCCGATATCCTGAGCTTTAGCCTGATCCAGCGCTATCCCCTGAATACCATTTCTGGATTGGGCGTAATCGGCTGAATAACTGGGAATACTTTTACATCCGGCTAACAACAGAAGCGGCAAGGATAAGGCTGTAGCAATTAGTGTTTTTACAAGTCTCATCATCAGTGTCCGTATGAAGTGTATGTTTATACCTTAGGCAGCACAGCGTGAATAGAATGTGAAATAGACGTTATAGATGAGCAATTGAATAGAATTTTTCAAATCAAAGATTAAATGTTTAACTTTTTTCTTCGGCCATTAACCAATTAATGATATTCATAACATCATGATTTTCATTATTTTTTCTGACCATTGCATAAAAATTATAGTCACAATAGATAAAACTAAAAGGGGCAATGATCTTTCCATTTAACATTTCTTTTTCTACTAGAATTTGAGGTGCTATGGCAATTCCTAACCCAGACACGGCAGCTTCTATCATTAAATTCAGACTATCAAAATAACGGTCATTGGATTTTGGGCAAAAGCTTATTTGAAACTGATCAAACCATGTATGCCATGCACTTTTATTTGAGTGGGTATGAAGTAATGGATAGTTTAAAAGATCATTTACGGAATGAAGAAAATTTATTTCACGATTACAAATAGGACCCATGTTATCGGGAAATAACAGATATTTATTCAAAAAGTTGGGAAGTAGATGATTCTCACTGATGCTATTGATCAATATGTCAACTTTCTCTTTTTCTAATAATTTTAACTCATTACATGTCATTAATTTGATATGGATATTGGGATAAATGACTTCGAGCTTTTCTAATCGAGGAATCAGCCAATTTGCCATAAAACTATGAGAAGCGCCTATGACAACTTCTACTTCAGATGTCTTATTAGTTAACTCAAAGACGCATTGCTCTAAACGATTAAAAAGCTGCGTACAAACGAGCGATAATTCTTCGGCATCCGCCGTCAGAGAGATGGTCGAGGAATGTCGAATAAACAATTTTTTATCCAACCATTCTTCTAACTGCTTTATTTGATGGCTAATCGCGCTATGGGTGACACATAATTCTTCGGCAGCTAAGCTGAAACTTTTATTTCTGGCGACAGCTTCGAAAGCTTTTAAAGCATTAAGCGGAGGTAATGTTCTGCGTTTCATGTTGTAAAATTTTCTAACACCATAACCACAAAATATATCAATTATCAGAAAAATGAAAATATTTTAAGATCAAACAAGTTTTGATAGTAAAAGAGATATGAGATGACAACCCCTTATACAGGTAATGGTCCTGATGCTTTGGGATTTTTTGGTAAATTTGGCGGATGCTACATGCCAGAGAGCTTAATGCCAGCACTTCAAGAATTAGAGCAAGCCTTTAATACTGTTCGGGACAAACCTGAATTTTGGGCTGAATATCAGCAGATTTTAATGGACTTTGTTGGTCGTCCGAGTCCTCTTTTTTATGCAAAAAACCTAACAGCTTATGCAGGCGGCGCTCGAATATATTTCAAGCGAGAAGATTTGAACCATACGGGTGCGCATAAGATCAATAATTGTGTAGGCCAAATCTTATTAGCCAAATTTATGGGTAAAACCAGAATCATTGCAGAAACGGGTGCTGGGCAACATGGTGTTGCAACAGCAACGGTTTGCGCGCTGTTTAAGATGAAATGTACCATTTTTATGGGAGAAACAGATATTCAGCGCCAACAAATGAATGTTGAACGTATGAAATTACTCGGTGCTGAAGTCAGAAGTGTTAAAAAAGGGCGTGGGACTTTAAAAGATGCCATGAACGAAGCATTACGTGACTGGATTCGTCATGTGGATACAACCTATTACCTATTGGGTACGGGTGCAGGCCCTCATCCATATCCCGTCATGGTCAGAGAATTTCAGAAAATTATTGGTATAGAAGCCAGAAACCAAATCCTGCTCAAAGAAAATAGACTGCCTGATGCTCTAGTTGCTTGCGTTGGTGGGGGATCAAATGCACTAGGGTTGATGTATCCTTTTCTAGAAGACCAGAATGTCAAAATGTTTGGCGTTGAGGCAGGTGGAAAAGGAACAAATAGTGGTGAACATGCCGCCTCTATTTGCAAAGGTCAAGTCGGTGTGCTGCATGGCAATTTAACCTATTTATTACAAGATTCAGATGGGCAGATTTTAGATGGACACTCTATATCAGCTGGCTTAGATTATCCTGGCGTTGGCCCTGAGCATGGCCTTCTGTTTGAAACAGGACGTGTGACATATACGGCGATCACCGATCAAGAAGCGGTAAATGCATTTCAGCTTTTAGGCCAACAGGAGGGCATTATTCCTGCGCTTGAGAGTTCTCATGCAATTGCGTATGCGATTCAACTTGCTCAAGAAATGCAGCCAGAACAGATCATTATTGTCAATTTAAGTGGCAGAGGTGACAAAGACTTAAACACGGTCAAAAAATATCTTGCAGGAGCTACAGCATGAACCGTCTAGATCAAAAATTAGAGCAATTGAAACTGGAAAATCGAAGCGGTCTGGTCTGTTATTTTACTGCTGGAGATCCTAATTTTACAGAAAGTTGTCGTCTGTTAAGCCAATTGGGTCAAGCAGGGGCTGACATTATTGAAGTGGGTATTCCATTTTCTGATCCAGTGGCAGATGGAGAGATCATTCAGGCAGCGCATCTTCGGGCTTTAGATGCAGGTCAAACGGTAAAACAGACCATTGAGTTGGTAAAAGTAATCAGGCTGCATGATGACCAGACACCAATAATTTTCATGACTTATTTAAATCCGATTATACAATATGGTTTTGAGACACTTATCGCTGAAACAGAAAATCTTATAGATGGAATATTGATTTTAGATGCTCCATATGGATATCGAGAAAACTTTGAAGTACAGTTAAATGAAAAAAATATGCATTTAATTGCACTAACAGCACCGACCACTCCAGTTGCAAGGTTAGAGCAAATATCAGCGCGTGCGACAGGTTTTTTATATCATGTTGCAGAAAATGGCCTAACAGGAGGAGACTTCAATCTGTCCAATCTTGAGAAAAAGATTGCTGAAATCAAGCCTATTTTTAATATTCCTGTGGCAATCGGCTTTGGCATTAAAAATGAAAGTCATGTTAAAGCATTAGCCAATAAAGTAGATCTAATCGTTATCGGTTCAGCACTTGTCGATACTTTTTTTAATAAGGGGATGAACGCAACTTTAGAAAAAGTCACGGTTTTTTCGCAAATACTTAAAGAACCTCAATAATATCCTGTGGTTTTAATCAGTATTTCTAAAGTTAATTAAACAACAGTGCATATGTTATAAAAGCTTCTCCTCTAAGGGAGAGGGAACTTTGTATGTGGGTTTTTACTGAAAGTGATCGCTTTTTAAAAATCACTATTATCATACAGATGTGACATACGTTTTTGTTTTGTCTCTAGATAAGCTTTATTAAAAATATTTAAGCCAACTTTTAAGGGAATACGTTCAACAACATTAATTCCTAAATCAGTTAAAGATTTAATTTTAAGCGGATTATTTGTAATGAGTTTTACATTCTTTATTTTTAAATAATCTAACATAATGGTGCACATGTCATATTTACGAGCATCTGCTGGTAAATTTAATAATAAATTGGCGTCAAGAGTATCATGTCCTTGGTCTTGAAGTGCATAGGCTCGAATTTTATTGGTTAAGCCTATGCCACGGCCTTCTTGGCGCAGATATAAAATTACCCCTTGACCTGCATCATGAATCATTTTCATGGTTGAATGTAATTGGGGGCCACAGTCACATTTGAGTGAAGCAAAAGCATCACCTGTTAAGCACTCTGAATGTATTCTGACTAGTACAGGTTGATTTGGACCAGCATTCATCCCTTTAGTAAGAGCGATATGTTCTTCACCAGTACGTTGGTCTTGAAACGCTATAATTTCAAAATCGCCAAACGCAGTAGGTAATTTTGATTTAGAAACAAATTCTATAGCCACAGAAGAATACACCTATATAAATTTATATTTGATACAATTTACTTAATCTATCTTAAAAGCATAGGCCGAATTTTTTGCAGTTATAAATTTCAGCGTTTTACTCTCAATTAAAGAGTATGTATCTGATAGTGAATTTTATGTGAAATGTTATTTAGAATATTTTTATTAGCGTTCTGCTTTGTTGCAAAAACACTCAAAAGCTGAGGCTTGTCTAAACCATCAATATTTAAGATAAGTTGGTTTTTTTTGTATAGTTAATTAAATTTATTGAATAAGTTAATAAAATTAGGTTTGTGGGAAGGTCAATTCTTTGTATGATAGATTCTATGTGTAGGCTTCTTCATTCTGAAATTATATTGCTGAACAATTTTTTGATAACAGCATTAGGCAACAAGGCTCTAATAAACAAAATGTCCTAAGCAGCAGTACAAATAAAGAAATATATAAATGGGAGTAACTCTAAATTCCTAAAATTATCTGATATGGTTTAAATCCTTCGATCACTGCTTCAGAAATCAATTGGATAAAAGCTTCAGTTTTGTCATAAGCCATCCACTGATCCAAAGCTTCATAGTAAGCCACGCGATTTTTCAACTGTAATAACGCAAGGTGGATATCCAGATTTCAGCAACTTAAGGTTCATCAATAGACGTGATGTGCGTCTATTACCATCAATAAAAAATCCAGGTGTACTTTAGCTGCACGTTCAATAGGATGACGCTGATGCGCTTCCGACTTGTACCAACCGACTAGTTGAGCCATTTTGTCATTCAACAATGTATAGTCAGGTGGGGTAGTCGTAGCACCTGAAATCAATATATTTCGTTGGTGGTAATGACCTACATTGCCATCATCAATATTTTTTAGAATGCTGAATTTTTACGGTATTTTTTGCGGTACAATGATGTGGGTTGGGTTTAAATATTTATAATAAACAATTAGTTAAATTGTATTTACGGTGCGCGCTGAGCGCACCATTTTTTAGTTTTGATTGTTGAACTAAATTTTGCGAATCAATAGCTTTTATTATTACTACTTTTCTATTCAACCCGATCAATCTCAAAGCCCAATATTGCTTTAGCCATCATTGATGTATCTTTTTCTATATATAAAATTCAAAATATTTCTCAGTTCTTTTTATTCTAAGTTCAAAGTCATACAAAACATCTAAATTGAAAGCTTATAAAGAGTGAAAATAGAAAGTTCACTGTATTTATATCTGCATCTAAATGAAAAGAATCTATTGAAAACACGATTATAAAAGTCATGCACCAAAATAGTGGAGCTTGGAAACTTAATAGAACATTTATCCTTTTGTACTGGCTAAATAAAATAGGCAAATGATTGATAAAATATATTAAGATATTGAAAAATAAATAATAATTAGAGTTGGCATGATGTGTGCAACACAGTATTCAAACTTGGATACAAGAATGAGCACATCAATGAACTCAATAAAAACTTTAGGCTGGACCTTAGCGGAATGGAAAGCGGCCTACACGAATAACACAATTCAACTTGAAGACTTATATGCCTTGGTCGAGCAATTTGATCGCGTAGACCCAGCATGGATTTCAATTGCATCGATAGAACAATTAACTGCACAGATTGAAGCTTTAAAACAAATTGAAAATGCTGTGGCCTTACCTTTATTTGGTGTGCCTATTGCAGTGAAAGACAATATAGATGTGGCGGGCTTTGCATCGACGGCTGCATTTAAATTATTTACGGACATAAAAACTGATGATGCCTATGTGGTGCAGCGCTTAAAACAAGCGGGTGCGATTATTGTAGGCAAAACCAATTTAGATCAATTTGCCACAGGATTGGTCGGTACACGTTCCCCATTTGGTGCAATGCCAAATACTTTTAATCTTGACTATGTAAGCGGTGGTTCAAGCTCTGGTTCAGGCAGTGTGGTGGCGCGTGGTTTAGTGCCGATTGCACTCGGTACAGATACCGCAGGTTCAGGACGAATCCCCGCAGCTTTTAATAATATTGTCGGTTTAAAGCCAACCAAAGGGCGCTTTTCAAATACAGGCTTATTGCCTGCGTGTAAAAGCTTAGATTGCATTTCAATTTTTGCCTTAACCGTCGCTGATGCAACTGCAGTGGCAGAAGTTATGGAAGGTTTTGATGTAACCGACAGTTATTCACGTGTGAATCCTGCTACAGCGCCTGCAAAGTTCAGTGCACAATTAAAGTTAGCCATTCCAAAACAATTAGAATTTTTTGGTGATGCTCAATCGGCGGATGCATTTCAGCAAGCATTAATTGAATTAAAAAACTTAGGTGCAGAACTGACTGAAATTGATTTCAGTACTTTTAGTCAATTGGCGAGCCAACTTTACCAAGGGTCATGGGTTGCAGAGCGTACTGCTGCAGTTGCAGACTTATTAGAAACATCGGTACACGACTTTGATCCAACAGTTTTAGAAATTATTCAAAAAGGCCAGCAGTACACTGCGGTGGATGCTTATAACGCCGAATATTTAAAGCAAGAATTGGCTCGAGACATTCAGCAAACCTTAGCGCAATTTGATGCCTTAGTGGTGCCAAGCTCGCCAACTATACACACGCTTGCAGAAATGGCTGAATCGCCAATTGAAAATAATAGCCACTTTGGCACCTATACCAATTTTACCAATTTAGCAGATCTGAGTGCCATCGCTGTACCTGCAGGCTTTCGTGCCGACGGGCTGCCTTTTGGAATCACATTCATTGCACCGGCTTGGCACGATACGGCTTTAGCAGATTTTGCCGAAAAATGGCAAAAGCATTTGAAATTACCACTCGGTGCAGTAGCGAAAACATTGCCTGAAGCAAATTCAGTCATGTCTGCACCATCCGCACAACATTTTCGAGTTGCAGTCGTAGGCGCACATCTCACAGGCATGCCACTCAATTTCCAACTGACAACACGCCAAGCCGTGCATGTTGAAACCACAACGACTTCTGCCGATTACGCCCTCTATGCACTGCCGGGCACAGTACCTCCGAAACCAGGTTTAGCGCGTCAGGAAGCGGGTCAAAAAATTATTGTCGAGCTTTGGGATATTCCAAAAGCACGCTTTGGTGAATTTGTCGCCGAAATTCCAACACCACTGGGTATGGGCAATATCGAGCTTGCCGATGGACGTTGGGTGAAAGGCTTTATTTGTGAACCTTATGGCCTAAACGGTGCAAAAAATATCAGTGAATTTGGCGGCTGGCGCGCCTATATCCAATCACTGCAAGCAACAACAGCAAAATCAAATTAAAAAAATCGGGGAAATAATCATGTTTAAAACAGTTTTAATTGCAAACCGTGGTGAAATTGCTGTTCGTGCGATTCGTACATTAAAGAAACTCGGTGTTCAGTCGGTTGCCGTATATTCAGAGACAGACCGTTATGCACAGCATGTCTTAGATGCAGATGTGGCAGTTTCTCTTGAAGGTGTTAAACCTGCAGAGACTTATTTAAGTATTGAAAAATTGATTCAAGCCGCTAAAAAAACCGGCGCTGAAGCGATTTTCCCAGGTTATGGTTTTTTATCTGAAAGTGCCGACTTTGCCCGTGCATGTGAAGAAAATGGTATCGCCTTTATGGGGCCAACGGGTGAACAAATTTTAGAATTTGGTTTGAAGCATCGTGCGCGTGAATTGGCAGCTGCAGCGAATGTACCCATGACACCGGGTACAGGTTTATTGGCAAGTTTGGATGAAGCACTCGCATCTGCTGCAGAGATTGGCTATCCCATCATGCTGAAAAGCACCGCAGGCGGTGGCGGGATTGGTTTAACCCGCTGTGATGATGAACAATCATTAAAAGATGCGTATGAAAGTGTAAAGCGTCTAGGCGAACAGTTCTTTAAAGATGCGGGTGTTTTCCTCGAACGTTTTGTCGATAAAGCCCGTCACGTAGAAGTACAAATTTTTGGTGATGGTTTAGGTCAAGTCGTTGCTTTTGGGGAGCGCGATTGTTCATTGCAGCGCCGTAACCAAAAAGTCGTTGAGGAAACACCTGCACCGCACTTACCAGAAGCAACACGTCAAAAATTGCACCGTGCTGCTGTAGAGCTTGGTCAATTGGTGAAATACCGCAGCGCAGGTACGGTTGAGTTTATCTATGATGCTGCCCGTGATGAAGTGTATTTCCTTGAAGTGAATACCCGTTTGCAGGTTGAACACCCTGTAACTGAAATGGTGACAGGATTAGATCTGATTGAATGCATGCTGAAAGTGGCGGCAGGTGATGCTTTAGATTGGGAAAAACTCAGCAATATTCAGCCCAATGGTGCTGCCATTGAAGTGCGAATTTATGCGGAAGATCCAGTGAAAAACTTCCAGCCAAGTCCGGGGGTACTCACAGATGTGTATTTCCCTGAAGACATCCGTGTAGATACGTGGGTATCTACAGGCACTGAAATTTCACAATATTTTGACCCGATGATTGCCAAAATTATTGTGCATGCGGCAGACCGAGACAGTGCGATTGCTAAGCTAAAAATAGCCTTGGCGGAAACCCGCTTGAATGGCATCAGCACCAACTTAGACTATGCACATACCGTAGTTTCAGATGCTCGCTTTGAAAATATGCAAATCTGGACACGTCTGCTGGATGATTTTAAATATGTGCCAAATGTAATTGAAGTGCTGCAACCGGGCACGCAAAGTTCGATTCAAGACTATCCGGGGCGTGTGGGCTATTGGGATATCGGCGTACCGCCATCAGGCCCGATGGATGATTATGCATTTCAGTTAGCCAATCAAATTGTCGGTAATCCAAAATCGGCAGCAGGTTTTGAGTTTACCTTACAAGGACCAAGCCTGAAATTTCATGCCGATAGCATTGTAGCCATTGCAGGTGCGCCATGTAGCGCGACTCTAGATGGTGTGAATGTCGATTTTTGGCAACCGATCAGCATCAAAGCAGGGCAAACATTAGTACTTGGACAAGTTGAGTCGGGTTGCCGTACGTATCTTGCAATCCGCAACGGACTAAATGTACCTGAATATCTAGGTAGCCGTTCAACCTTTGCATTGGGTAATTTTGGCGGTCATGCAGGGCGAGTGCTGCGCGCAGGCGACATGATTAAAATGGTTAATCCAAGCCTGCCTTTGGATGGATTGGAGATTGCAACAGCAGCACCGCAAGCTTTGGCAGCAGAGCGTATTCCAAGCTATGGCAAAGAATGGAAAATTGGTGTGCTCTATGGTCCACATGGTGCACCAGATTTCTTTAAACCTGAATATATTGAAGAATTTTTTGCTTCAACATGGAATGTACACTTTAACTCAAACCGTTTAGGTATTCGCCTAACTGGCCCAACACCAAGCTGGGCACGTGAAAATGGCGGTGAAGCAGGTTTGCATCCATCCAATGTGCATGACTGTGAATATGCTATTGGGGCGATTAACTTCACTGGTGATTTTCCTGTGATTTTGGCTAAAGATGGCCCAAGCCTCGGTGGCTTTGTTTGCCCAGTGACGATTGCTAAAGCTGAACTTTGGAAAATTGGTCAACTTAAGGCAGATGACAGCATCAGTTTCTATCCGATGAGTGTTGAACAAGCCAATGCCTTGGAAGTTCAACAAATTGCCGATATCCAAAACTTTGCTCAAGCACCTGAAGCAAAACAGGCGGCAACTTTTGAATGTAAGCCAGAAGGGATATTGGCAGTGCGTGAAGCAGATGCACATGCGCCGAAAGCTATATATCGTCAGGCAGGTGACAGTTACATCTTGCTGGAATATGGCGAAAACGTTCTCGACCTTGCATTGCGCTTACGTGTTTATCGACTGATGCAACTCATTCGTGAAGCGAATATTGATGGCATTTTAGAGCTTTCACCCGGTGTCCGTTCACTGCAGATTAAATATGATGGATTGCGTTTCAGCCAAGTGAATTTAATTCAGTTCTTATTGGGACTTGAAAATGAGATGGGAGATTTGAGCCAAATCAAAATTCCATCTCGTATTATTCACTTACCGATGGCATTTGAGGATTCGGCCACTTTAGGTGCTGTAGAACGTTATCAAGAAAGTGTTTGTGCCAAAGCGCCGTGGTTGCCAAATAATGTCGATTTCATTCAGCGCATTAATGGCTTAGACAGCCGTGAGCAAGTCAAAGATATTATTTTCGATGCCAATTACTTAATTTTAGGCTTGGGCGATGTGTATTTAACCGCGCCTTGTGCTGTGCCAATAGATCCGCGCCATCGTTTACTCAGCTCGAAATATAACCCTGCACGTACCTTTACTGCCGAAGGTACTGTGGGTATTGGTGGTATGTACATGTGTATTTATGGCATGGATTCACCGGGCGGTTATCAGTTGATTGGTCGTACATTGCCTATTTGGAATAAGTTTAAAAAGAACAAGCAGTTTGGCGATCAGCAATGGTTCTTACGTTTCTTTGACCAAATTAAATATTATGAAGTAACCGAAGCAGAACTCGATCAATTCCGTGCCGACTTTGCCAATGGCGTTGCTGAAATTAAAATTGAAGAGACAGAGTTTGATTTTGCAGCCTATCAAGCCTTTTTGGAAACAGAGAAGGACAGTATTGCCGAGTTTAAAGCACAGCAGCAGCAGGCATTTACAACTGAAGTTGAACGCTGGAAAGATGAGTTCGATGCACCTGCGGAAATGGAAATCTTGCAAGATGATACCGACTATAGCCAATTTGCAGCCTTGAATGCGTCGATGACCGGCAACATTTGGAAAATTTTTGTCGAAGCTGGACAGTCTGTGAAGAAAGGCGATACTGTAGCCATTATTGAAGCGATGAAAATGGAGCTTCCAGTCTATGCCGATGATGACGGTATAGTGAAAGCGATTATCTGCCGTGCAGGACAAACGGTACATAGCGGTGAACCGCTGGTTTATATGGAATAAACATGACCTCAGCCATTGTTGGGAAAAGCTCAGACAACTTGTCTGAGCTGGTTTTCCAAAGAATAAAAAACGATATTTTTGATTTTCAGCTCAAACCGGGTGCACGTTTTACCGAATCTGAAATTGCAGAATTGTATGAAGTCAGCCGTACACCCGTACGGCAGGCTTTATACCGTTTACAGCAAGATGGTTATGTACGGGTGCATTTTCGCAGCGGTTGGGAAGTGAAGCCACTCAATTTTAAAGCCTACGAAGAACTGTACGATTTACGGATTTTGCTGGAATGCTATGCCATTGAGCAGCTCTGTAAAATGGAACCAGAACAACTTAAACAGGCTTTACAGACATTGGTGAATTTGTGGTGTATTCAGCCTGAACAGTTTTTGCATGATTTAAAAACTTTATCGATGCAAGATGAAGCATTTCACTGTCAATTGGTTGAAGCAATTGGTAATAGTGAAATGGCAAAGGTGCATCGGGATGTGAGTGAAAAAATCCGTATTATTCGCCGTTTAGATTTTTCTAAAGATTATCGAATTGAAGCCACTTATGCAGAGCATCAACAGATTTTACAATTGATCCTTGGACATAATGTGACAGCGGCATTGGAGAAAATGCGCAGCCATATTCAGCAAAGTAAAGAAGAGGTGAAAAAAATTACTTTGGAAATGTTGGCGCGAATGGCATAGAACTATTTGCAAAAGATCTAGCTCACGATAATTCACGGTAGATATGTATTTTACGAGTCAATCTGTGTCGTTAGGGGCGTGCTTAGAGCTATAAATAGATGTATTCATTGGTTAATATGATGGAGAAAAATAAAAAAGACCACGAAGGGGAGATTCTTTATTTCAACTTTAGAAAACGCGATTTTATTGGCGACTGAACGCCATTTCGGACAAGTCGATAAAGCGGGTCAAGCTTATATTCAGCATCCACTTCGTGTGATGCAAAATGTGCAACATCCCGATGCTAAAATCGTCGCTGTATTACATGACATTTTAGAAGATACTGCGACAACGACGGATGAGCTTCGTGCTATGGGTTTTCAAGCGCATATTATTGACGCGATACTGGCACTGACTAAAACAGCAGGTGAGAACCGATTTCAAGCTGCGCAGCGTACTGCTAAAAATGCAATAGCGTGTGAAGTAAAACTCAGTGATTTACACGACAATATGGATTTGTCTCGCTTAACAACGGTCACAGCAAAAGATCGACATCGTTATCAACAATATGTAAAAGTAAAACGTAGATTAGAGCGTGCTCGGTGCATCCATTTACATCTGATCAATTTAAATCTAACAACAGATTATCCGAGATTTCAATTTCAAAGTTCACAGCAAAATTTTCAATATCTTCTCAATGCGATGTTTGATCTAGAGCATTCATTAGGTGGCGTTCAGATTGGAAGTCCACAGGAATGGTGGATTTTATTTGAAGATGTCAGCGCATATTTTGCATATTGCCAAAGAAAGGGAGTAATTCCCAAGCAGGCAACATTCTTAGATTTAATTTTAACCACAGATCGGGACTATTTCGGGGGCATCTTTCAAATTGAACAAGATCGGCAATTATTTGCCTCTATGTTTGGCGTCTTTATGCAAAATCATTTTTATCGCGTGGAAACTGAAGGCTGATTAGATAGATTGCATCAGCAATAGAATAAAATCACCTTTGATTGATGAATTTTATCTCGATAATTAGATGCTGAGCGGCATATATAAACATCTCGAAATGCTAGACTTCGAGATGTTTAAAGTAATTCCATCCATTGACATCTCCAATGAAACATTTGGCCATGTTTGCTGAACCTTATGCCTCAATCCTACATGACATCATGGTGGCTGCTGGATTTATTATTCCGTCTTTAGTGTTGATATGGTTATATAAACGCAGTGAACGCCTGAGCCAAGCGGCATAAAAAAAGCCCTCACATTTGAGGGCTTTTTCGTTATTTAACTTCGGGTAAATCAAACCAAATCACTTGAGCATCTTCAAGCGCTTCAATTTGGCTATCTTCTAAGAACGCAATTGCACCACCAGCTTCAACTTTATGTTCAGCAATTTGCACTGAACCTGAAATAACATGGATATAGTTGATATGCTGCGTTGCATGGATATCTAAAGATTGACCTTTCGTCAAAAATGCAGATTTAACTTCCGCTTGCTGACGAATATGCATAGCTGCATTGTCATTTGGACCGACAATTAAATGCCATTGATTGGGTTGATCGCGTGGATCACATTTAATTTGTTGATAGGTCGGTTCAGCATAACGTTCATTTGGAACGATCCAAATTTGTAGTAAATGCACATCTTCATCACCTTGGTTCATTTCGCTATGGCGCACACCTGTACCTGCGCTCATGAGCTGCCATTCACCCGCAGAAATGCCACCATGGTTGCCCATGCTGTCTTTATGCGTAATGGTGCCTTTTAACACACACGTTAAAATTTCCATGTTGTCATGTGGGTGTTGACCAAAACCTTCATGGGCTGCAATTAAGTCATCATTAATTACACGAAGCGCACTAACGCCCATGTATTTCGGGTCATACCAGTTACCAAAAGAAAAGCTGTGTTTAGACTCAAGCCAGCCCATTTTTACGTGACCACGGTTTTCACTTGGATGTAAAAAAGCATTCATGGCATTCATCCTTATCTTAATTATTGAACATATGCCTATTTTAAGATTGAACTAAATCGGTATATATAGTTTTTTAGCGACAATTCATCCTATTTTTGCAACGCTCAGCCAAGATTGAGTCTTTTGTTATGCATAAAGGCGCAACTATAAAAAAGCCTGCAAGAAGCAGGCTTTTTTAAATATGACTAAAATTATTCTAAGAATTTAACAGTCACACCAGATTTCACTTTCTTACCTAAGTCATTTGCATCCCAGTTGGTCAAACGAATACAACCGTGTGACGCAGTTTTAGAAATAGCAGATGGGTTCGGTGTACCATGAATACCGAATGATTTTTTGCTCAAGCCAATCCAGATATTACCAACAGGACCATTTGGACCAGGTGGTAAAGACAATGGTTTTCTGTTGTTGCCTTGAACAAAGTTAGAAGGTGAGTAGCTGTACCAAGGGTTTGGTGCAACACCTGTGACTTTATATGTACCTGTAGGCGATGGTGTATCTGAACTACCAATCGTTGCCGGGAATGAACCGATCATTTGGTTGCGGCTATTAAACAAGTAAAGTTGTTTCGCGCCTTTATGTGCAACGATCAGGTGAATATCTTCAGGAACTTCGTTACGAATATTCGCTACTAAGATTTTTTCACCAGCTTTTTTAAATGTCGCTTTTGGATTCAACTTTTTCAAAAAGTCTTCGTCCATGTGGAATTTTTCACCTAACATTTCAGTCACACGTGTGTAGTACAAGCCTTTCATTTTTGCTTGTAATGCATAGTCGTGTGGAATTGATGCTGCATAAGGACCTTTCAAGTCTGCATCAGTCAACGTGTATTCAATGAATGCAGGTTTAGAACCTTGTTTCGCAATCAGCGCATCCCAAGTTTCTTTAGTTAAAGTCCCTGTAGGTTTCAACCCATTCATTTGTTGGAATGAAGCGATCGCCTTTAGGGTATTTTTACCACTGGTACCATCAATTGCACCCGGTGAAGCATGTGCATTATTGAGCATGACATGCGCACGTGCATAAACAGGGAATTGACCTTTACCAATGTTGTCATACCACTGAGCATTATTTAGGTCATTTAAACCCCAAGCAACTTTGGCAGCAGGCGAAGTTGATGTTGGAGTTGTAGCAGTCGCTGTAGCAGGTGCAGCACCGATGTCGGCTTTAACATCTTCTGATTGTTGCAAGCTGTCTAAAGTTTGCGATGCTTGGTTCAGATCTTCTTGTTCTTGAGCGCTAATCTGGCTAGTTGCAGATGAAGCTTCAGTCGCTAACGGATCAATGGGATCCTGAACTGCAACATTAGTCACTTTTTTTGGCGTTAATGGTTGTTCAGCAGTAGATGCGGCAATAGCTGTACCAGCAAATATGCAACTTAGGCTCAGTGCGAGCATGGTGCGAACGAACATGTAATTCAACCTTAAGAATTATTCATTTACTGTGTATTAAAAACTGGCTAAGTATTACAGAAAAAAAGTGGAGATGCAGTAGTTGTTTTGTGTAAATATCATTTTTGGCACTCAACATGATCGGTTTTTAAATGCTTGAGAAGTTATTATATTTACAACCTTTTTGATATGATGATGCGAATATCGAATTAAGTTGGGAAAGTGAATGACGACCTTAAAAAATGATCGTTTCTTGCGTGCCTTATTACGTGAACCGGTAGATGCAACTCCGGTTTGGATGATGCGTCAGGCTGGCCGTTATTTACCAGAGTATCGTGAAACACGTGCAAAAGCGGGTGATTTCCTATCCCTTTGTAAAAATACAGAATTTGCTTGTGAAGTTACTTTACAACCTTTGCGTCGTTATGACTTAGACGCAGCCATTTTATTTTCAGACATTTTGACTGTACCTGATGCGTTGGGTTTAGGATTGTATTTTGAAGCAGGTGAAGGTCCGAAGTTTCATAAAACTGTACGTACCGAACAAGATGTACTGAATTTACCTAAGTTTAATGCCAAATCAGACCTAGATTATGTCATGAATGCTGTGACTACGATTCGTTCAGCATTGGGCGGACAAGTTCCTTTGATTGGCTTCTCAGGCAGTCCTTGGACATTGGCAACCTATATGGTGGAAGGCAGTTCAAGCAAAGATTTTCGTTTTACGAAACAAATGATGTATGCACAACCTGAAGTGCTGCATGCTTTATTAGACCGTTTGGCTGTGGCGGTGACTGAATATCTCAATGCGCAGATTGATGCAGGTGCCCAAGCTGTACAAATCTTTGATAGTTGGGGTGGGGCATTAGCACACCGTGAATACATTGAATTTTCACTAAACTACATGCAAAAAATCGTGGCAGGATTACAGCGTGAAAAAGATGGACGCAAAGTTCCAGTGATTTTGTTTACCAAAGGTGGTGGTCAATGGTTAGAGCCAATGATTGCAACGGGTGCAGATGCCTTTGGTTTAGATTGGACTACGCCATTAAATGTGGCGCGTCAAACAGTCGCAGGCCGTGCAGCATTGCAAGGCAACTTAGACCCAGCAACATTGTATGGTTCGCCTGAAGCGATTGCGAAAGCGACGCGTGCCATGTTAGATGATGCATATGCCAACGGTGAAAAAACTGGTTATGTGGCGAACTTAGGCCATGGTATTACCCAGTGGGTAGATCCAACCAATCCGAAAGCCTTTATTGATACGGTACACGAATATAGTGCCAAGTATTTATAAGGCTTCAGGGAAATAGGTTTAGGATTCAACCGTGGTCAAGATGATAAAATCGTGTTTTGAGTTCTCTTATAAGGCAGCTTCGGCTGCCTTATTTGGGATATTACTGCTGATCGCTTTTGCTTTAACTGCAGCAATGGGAAGTCAGGAATATTTTGGCTTTTTCCGTTATGACTATTTATTGTTTTATGCACTGATCATTCAAGTGTGTTTACTCTGCTTAAAACTCGAGTCTTGGGCGGAAGCCAAAGTCATAGCACTGTTTCATATCCTTGCAATGGGGATGGAAATATTTCTGACCCATCCACATATTGCCTCATGGCAATATCCGCAGCCTGCGGTTTTCAAACTGCTGACCGTGCCATTGTTTGCAGGTTTCATGTATTCGGCGGTGGGGAGTTTCTTTGCACGTTCGTTACGTCTATATCAGGTATCGTTTAGTAACTTACCGCATTTTGGCAATATGCTGTGCTTAGCCGTTTTGTCATATCTTAATTTTATGACCAAATTTTTTGTGCCAGATATCCGTATGCTTTTGTTTGCTTGGAGTGTGGTGATCTTTTGGAAAACCAAGCTCAGTTTTCAATTACAAAATCATGTGATTCAGTTGCCTATGTTACCGGTACTGTTGATTTTGGCATTTTTGATTTGGATCGCAGAAAATATCAGTACCTTCTATCAAATTTGGTTATATCCAAGTCAGGTCGATGCATGGCATATGGTCGGTTGGGGGAAACTCGGTTCTTGGTATTTGTTGCTATTACTCAGTCTGGTTTTAGTACTCAAAATCCTTGGAAAACGTGATGAAAATGGTACTTGGTTGCTCAAAAAATAGTGAAAAAGAACGTATTATTTTTAGCCAAAAGTTTTAGATGAAAATGTTTTGCCTTATCTGAAAGATCAAGTTAATCTACAGGTGTGTAATCAAAATTACACATGTTTTAATAATTAAAAACAATGGAATAAAATTCCCTGGAGAAGTGCCATGTTAAAAAAATTAGCTTTAGTTGCAGTCGTTGCACTAGGTTCTACAGCTGCTTTTGCTGACCGTGACGTAGGTTGTGGTGTTGGTTCTCAAGTTTGGGCTGGTCAATCAGGTAAAATTCCTAAAATTTTAGCTGCGACTACCAACGGTATTTTTACTAACCAGTTACTTGGTATTACTTTTGGTACTTTAGGTTGTAGCGGTACTGGTACAGTGACTGCTCAAGCGGTAACATTTACCAATGAAAATGCTGAATCACTTGCTCGTGATATGGCGGTTGGTCAAGGTGAGAGCCTGAATGTTTTGGCTGAGCTTTTAAACATCCAATCAACAGATAAAGCACGTTTCTTTGCTGTGTCTAAAGCAAATTTTGCTGAAATCTATTCAGCTGAAAACCAGTCTTCTCTACAAGTACTTGCTTCATTACAAAGCGTAATGGCGAAAGATGAAGTACTTAAAGCATACGTTTAATCGATGCTTTCAAAACCCTGTCTCTCGGCAGGGTTTTTTATTATCTAAAATATATAAAAATGGATTTGAATATAACTGAATGAAATCAACTGCTTTATTTTGTACCTTTATGATTCCGAGCATCTTATATGCTCAGCAAGTTGTAGATCCAAACCTCTCTAAAACCGTAGAGCTACAGCGATATATTGAACTTGCACAATCAAAAAAACTGTCTGAACACATCAGTTGGCAACGACTTTTATATACAGATCATAAAGGACAAAGTGAAGTTGCTTTTTCAGGTTACTTTCTAGCTGAAAATGGCCGTCAAAATGCCCAAGCCGAATTAGAGGCAGATGTCGCTGCACTGTTTCAAACCGCCGAACATAATCAAGCCTTTCGTTGTCGTTTCCCTGCGCGTAGTCAGTGGTTGATGCAAGAATTATCCATCCGTTCAGAGCAGTTACCAGTAGTGAGTTGCCCTGAGTTTGATGAATGGTTTGGGAAAATTAAGCCGTATAAAGCGACATTAATTTACGCCACAGACTTTATGGGGAATCCAAGTTCTATGTTTGGACATACCTTGTTGCGTCTCGATCCGAAAGATCAGAAAGAGCTAAATTTGGTGTCCTATGCCATTAACTATGCTGCGACAGTTGCAGGTGAAGATAACTGGTCTTATGCATGGAAAGGCTTAACAGGGCAATATCCTGGTGAATATTCCTTGATGCCGTACTACCGAAAGGTGAAAGAATATGGTGATTTTGAAAGTCGTGATTTGTGGGAATATGAGCTAGCACTGACCGAGCAAGAAACCAGTTATTTGGTTAAACATCTTTGGGAAATGCAAAATGTCAGTTTTCCCTATTATTTTGCCAGTGATAACTGTGCATATCGATTATTGGGCCTAATGGATTTGGTTCGCCCGACACTGAATTTAACCGAAAAATTTAAAGTCGCTTCCATTCCTGTTGAAACGATTAAAGCGATCAATGATGAACAACTGATTCAAGCAGCGGTGTATCGTCCTGCATTAGAAACGCAGCTTTTATCACAAGCGCAGCAACATGGATATCGTTTAGCACGTGAAGCGCATAAGCTCGCTGAAATTGAACCTGATAACATGTCGACAGCAGTCGCTCAGTTTAATGAAGCAGAGCAAGCGAAAATATTGGAAATGGCGTACGACCATCTGTATTTATTACTGATTGGTCGAAAGGTGAGTGCGGAAGAAACGCAGCCTAAATTGCGTCAAATCTTGGCCTTACGTAGCCAATCTTCACAACCCAAACAACGGACTGAACCTAAGCAGCCAAGTCTAGACCCAGTCAATGGACATCATGCGCGAAATTTTTCAGCTACCGTGGGTGAAGTTCAAGGTGAAAAATATATCGAACTCGGGCATCGTCAGGCATATCATGACTTGATCGATCCGCAAGGTGGCTTTCGGATTGGTACGCAGTTGATGTTTTGGGATGGCTCGATCCAATATCGAGACGACCAACTCAAACTCAATCATTTTGATTTTTTATCGGTCAATTCTTACAACCCGATCACGCCATTTAAAACACCGCTAAGCTGGGGTTTTAATTTTGGCTGGCAGCAAGTGTCAGTAGATGCAGGTCAATTTAGCGAAACGGAACAACATGGTGTAGCTGAATTAAAAGCTCAATCTGGATATAGCTGGGCCAATCAGGAACGCACACATTTGTGTTATGTGCAGTCTCAAATGCAGGTGCAGGGCGGCAAGTCACTAGATGATGGATGGCGAGTGGGCCTTGGGCCGACACTGGGTTGCCAAAATATTTGGTCGGAAAAATTCAATAGTTTGGTTCAGGCAGAGCTTCCGTATTGGGAAGACACACATCAATGGAATCTGAAACTCGATGCTGAATTACAATATATCGTCAACCAACAAAATGCTTTAAGACTAGGCTATGAATACCAGCAGCAAGATGATCAAGATTGGAATAAATTGATATTGAGTTATGTATTTTTCTATTAATTTTTAAGATAGATAAAATGTGAAATATCAAATAAAATTTGTTTTTTTATGTAAGTAAAGCAAGGTATGATTGCTAGCTTTGTAATAGCTGTGGTTTGTGTCACCGAATGAATCAAGAATGTATTACAGGTCTAAGTCAGACTTGGAAAGATATTTGTGATCAATATACTGAAAATGAACATCTTGCAGCATTGCAATTTATCCAAAGGCATGTTGAACATTTAGTTACTGTTTTTTATGAACAAATGTCACGTGAGCCAGAGTCAGCTGAATTTTTTAAAGACGATATCATTCAAAAAAGGCTCATCGACACTTTAAGAAAATGGTTGTTAGAAACGTTTAATGTCGCACTGAATGGTGAATTTGAAAGCTCAGTCAAAAGACAGCAGAAAGTTGGAATGGTACACGCGCGTGTTGGTATTCCGTCATGGTTCATCATGCGTGGTGTACGTGAAATAGAACGTAAAATATTTGAAATTTTAGAGCTAAACCAAACGCAAAATATTCTCCATATGTGCAGTTATATTGTACAAATTATGGGGTTCAGCACAGAAATTATGTGCCGATCTTATGAGATCAATACGGAAAAAAACCAAGAAACAAAACACAATTATCGCTTATTTTCAGCGATGCAAGATGTGGCCGTGCATAAAGATAAACAACGGGGTTCATTGCTCGACTGGGAAAATGAACTGATGTTTAAAATCTTTTCGGGCAATGTTGGTTTTTATCATCCCTTATTTTCAAAATCAGAGTTTGGGCTGTGGTTCATTCATAAAGCGGCATATGCTTTTTCTGGTTCAGATCAGGTGCAACTGATTATTGACCGAATTTATGAAGTGGATCAATGTAAGCGTCCGCTGAATCCCATACCAATTTTTAATTCGATTCAGGTTTCCAGCAGTGCGGCAGCAATTCTTCAATTTGGGTCACTTTGTGTGTCGGCAGCCTTTTCAGCACATCACTTAAATAGGCA
>NZ_VOZH01000033.1:0-30010 GCF_013419875.1 Acinetobacter sp. YH12049
TTCGCAAGAGATGCGATGGATGTCTGATGATTTGTAGTCATAAATTTAAGTCCCCACTTGTTTCTAAGTGGGGACTAAATTAAGGCTTATAGGATGAATTCAGAAGGTGTGTTCAGCGGACGCTTACAATTGGCCTAGCAGAGAATTAAATTGTTCGAGTAAGGGAAAACCTTGTTGCAATAAAACAGCACCTTCCTGTGTTAAATGTAGTTGCCGTGTAGTGCGATGAAATAGGCGTAGCCCTAAACTTTGTTCAAGTCTGTGTAGACGGCTACTAGCGACAGAAACAGAGAGATTGGCCTCTTTAGCGGCTTGACTGATTGAACCCAGTGTCGCCATTCGTGTGAATAACTCGAAATCTTCAGTTAGCATTATCAATATAATCAAGAAAGTCTTTCTTGATATTCAGGGTTTTTCTGATAAATATCTGTGCCTATTCTGTGTATAAATCAAACACAGGAAATCACCATGAACTATCACAATCTAGGGCAATCTGGCTTACAAGTTTCAGAGTTCGGCTTTGGTGCAGGTACATTTGGCGGGCAAGGCCCTATTTTCTCTGCATGGGGGCAATCGAGTTTAAATGATGCTCAGCGCATGATTGATCTGTGTATTGATCAAGGCGTGAATTATTTCGATACCGCAGATGCTTATTCAAATGGTGCCTCAGAGCAGATGCTCGGTGCATTACTTCAATCAAAACGCCAAGAGGTGATTATTTCCAGCAAAGTGGGTATCCGATTGAATGATGGAATCAATCAAGGTGGATATTCTAGAAGCTATTTAATACAAGCCGTGGAGGCGAGTTTAAAACGGTTAGGCACAGATTATATTGATGTGCTGCAGCTGCATCAGTTTGATAGCACGACGCCACTTGAGCAGCTGATGCGCAGTTTAGATGACTTGGTACGTAGTGGAAAAATTCGCTATATCGGTGCATCGGATTTTTCAGGCTGGCAGCTTATGAAAGCACAGTCGATTGCCCAACAGCAGGGCTATGAAAAGCTAAGTGTGCATCAAGTCTATTATTCTTTGATTGGACGTGACTATGAATGGGAGTTGATGCCTGCGCAGCATGATCAGCAGATTGGTGCAGTGGTTTGGAGTCCGTTGGGCTGGGGGGAGATTAACAGGAAAATTTGATCGTGAGCATGCGATTCCAAAGCAAAGTCGGCTGCATGAAACAGCACAATTCGCACCGCCAGTTCGACATGAAAAGTTATTTGCAGTGTTAGATGTTATGCAAGAAATTGCCATGGAAACAGGGCACTCTATCCCGCAGATTGCATTGAATTGGCTGAAAACCAGACCGACTGTGTCTAGTATTTTGATAGGCGCACGTAATGAACAGCAACTGTTGGATAACCTTGCGGCGAAAGATTGGTCGTTAAGCGTAGAGCAGTTAGCCCGATTAGACGCAGTCAGTGCAGTGTATCCACCTTATCCATACTATCCCTATTGGAATGGGCAATTTACAGAGAAGAATCCCACGCTAGTGACATCAGCATTTATTACAGAACATACAGCATAATAGGGCAATAACAATTCAGTGGTAGGCAATGATCAGTTCTCTGTGCTATCACTGAATAAAATTAAAATACTGTAGGAATGCTGATGAGTGTCGTGATTGAAACCCAGATGTTAATTCGTAAGTCCATCAATATCGTATTTAATGCTTTTGTTGATCCTTTAATAACACAGCATTTTTGGTTTAGTGCATCGAGTGGCTATCTAGAAGAACGTAAAACCGTGCAATGGACTTGGCAGAAATATAATGCAGTCGCCGATGTAGACGTGCTGAGTATTAAGGAAAACAAATTAATTCAAATACAGTGGGGAGAACCAAAAACTCAAGTCGATTTTATTTTTGAGCAGATTAGCCCGATGGAAACCTACGTTCGTATCAAAAATTCAAAGATTCCTCTGCAAGGTCAGGCATTAATTGATTTTATTATCGATAGTACAGGTGGTTTTACAACGGTTTTGGATGCAGCCAAAATTTATTTAGAACATGGCCTGCAAAGCAATTTGGTTGAAGATAAATTTCCACCTTTTAGCAATGCGAACTTTTAGCAATGTGAAGAGCGACCAAGATTAAGCATTACATCTGATACGCTAAAATAAAAAGCTTGTGTATTGGTACAAGATTTCTAAGCAATGTGCTGATGTACTGACATTTGATAAAACCGCGGTTCAATGCTGCTGCAGTGAATTAACGATTCTTATGTTCTTCACGCTTTAAATAGGTATAAACCGGCATCTGCATTTTGGCTTTTTCGCGCAGTTTCTTTTTGATATAGAACACCAGTGCAAAGCAAGTGGTGGTCACGGTCAGCATCATACTACTCATAAAACTCATCAGAGAACTGATATAGCCAATCGTGGTGAGTCGGTTCATCATACGGAACACTTGAGGGCTACTTTCAACGCCGGTAATAGCCCATGTGCATAAGTGTTCACAGTTATTAATAATCAGATGATAGTTGTTTTCATGCATGCGAGAGCGCATACGACGCACCACTTTACGACCTTTAAATTTTGGATTGCTATATGACTGAACGATAATTTTTTTGCCGTGGCTGAATTTTTCGATCGAAGTCATTTCAATTGGATGTTTTTTGAAAAGGTGTGCAAAACCAGAGTAGTGAATGACTCTACCGCGGCCGGCATATATGCCATGATGGCTATAACCGAAGTGTTTAACAATAAGATGTGTTCCAAGAGGAAAACCATCTTTCTGCACGTGCATGAATTTACCAGTCCTACTTTAATTCCGAATTATTTTTAAAGATTAGTCTACTTTTAATCTGTGAATTAATCGACTATTTTAGCGATGATTTAGCTAAAATTTGTTCGATTTTTAACGCACGCTATGGATAGGGTCATGCTTGGTGTTCAATCAACCTTAATGTTTAAAAAAATGCGCTTTATGATGCTGCTCGGTCTGATTTTCTCACCGACTATTTCTTATGCCAATATTCAAGCGAAACGTGTCAGTCAGCCCATTGCTGTGGATGTGGTTGAAATTTCGGATCTGAGTCAACTAAAGCTCTATTTATATGATGCAGAGCAGCAGCCATATCGAGACTTACAGCGTTTAAAGCAGGCATTAGCGCGTAAATGTAATACGATGAACTTCGCAATGAATGCAGGGATGTATCATGCAGACTTAGCGCCTGTTGGTCTTTACGTTGAAAATGGGCTGCAGAAAAAAGCCTTGAATCGTGCAACACGAGGCTTTGGTAATTTTTTAATTCAGCCGAATGGTGTTCTGGCATGGAATGACAAGCAAGCGGTGATATTAACTACACAAAAATATGCTTCCACAGATTTTAAGGCACGTTATGCAACGCAGTCAGGTCCAATGCTGGTGGTAGATGGAAAAATCAATCCAAACTTTATCCCACAGTCAGATTCATTGAAAATCCGCAATGGTGTGGGGATCAAAAACGGCAAGTTGTATTTTGTGATCAGTCGTGAAGGCGTGTCATTTTATGCATTTGCACAATATTTTAAGCAGCAATTATCGATTAACAATGCCTTGTATTTAGATGGATCTGTGTCTAGTGCAGAAATCCAAGCGTTGAATAGACATGATTCAAGTTTGAAAGCTTTAGGACCAATTGTAGCGTATACAACAGCATTTCAATGCAAACAATAAAAGCCCGAATGGTCGGGCTTCATGTATACAGTCTTTAGATTGATAGCAACTACTGTTTATTTGCCAACTAAACCTAAAAAGGTACTTTGGGTTTGGCACATTTGAATGGCTTGTTCTTTAGATTGTTGCTTAATACTTTCTTCAAACTGTTTTTTCTGTTCTTTGATTTGCTCTTCGTTTAAGCCCATTTGTTTCGATAGGGCTTCGAGTTTATCCCAAGATTCTTCGCATTCTTTGGGGATTTGGCTACAAGCACTTAGACTGAGTATGCAGCAGGCAATAAGGCAACTTGTTAATTTATTCATGTTCATTCCTTTAATTTTTATATCAATGCTGTTTAGAGGTCTTCGGCATCATATTTGATGCAATATTGGGTTTTATTGTCGAGTGCTTAAAAATTATATATCGCTAATTTGCCTTGGAGCATAGCATAAAAGTTGTAAATTACGATGTGGCCGACTCACAAAACCTGATCTGTAAATAAGCGGCATCATTATGATTATTTTAAAAATGAAAAAGGCACTCTGTAAATAGAATGCCTTGTTTGAACACTGAATGTTCAGACTCTACTGTAGAGGTAGATGCTGGATTTCATTTAATTCCTTACGGCTATAACCGCGCGAAGCGAGCACTTTTTTAATACCGAGGATAACATCTTCATCTGTTGCCTTTGTAAGAGCAGCAATAAGCTGTTCATTGGTTTTACAAGAGCAATCATTTTCAACACAGGCAATTTGATTCTTATGCCCGTTTTGCTGTTCATTAGCGAACAACTTATGCCAAAAACTCATAGAGCCTTCATTTGCGACCTAACATAGGACGAAATATAACCAATCCAATAAATAAAGCAAGACTACTAAAGTGAAATTTTAGCCACTTGAATCATCATTTTTTCGATTGGACTTTTAAAATCTTTAACTTATTTGTTCTTAAAGCTGTTCATAAATATGCATGTGACGAGAAAATAAAGCTTTTTTAGCATATAAAAAAGGAGCTTTTAGAAAGCTCCTTTTATGACAGCAACATGACTTGAAATAATTTGTTTAAATCTTCTCAAGAAACACACCAGACTCTACATGGTGTGTATAAGGGAACTGATCAAACAAGGCAAATTTGCTGATTTTATGCGTTTGTGAAAGCAGTTTGAGATTGTCATGCAAAGTATCTGGGTTGCAAGAAATATAGATAATACGTTCAAAACGTTGTAACAGTTTTAGTGTTTCATCATCTATACCTGCACGCGGTGGATCGACAAATACCGTATCGAAGTTATAGCTTGAAATTTCAATCTCAGCTTCTTCAAGGCGGCGGAATGTACGTTCAGCATTGTAGGCTTGGGTAAACTCTTCAGCTGATAGACGAGCCACTTGGATATTATCAATGCCATTTTGCTCAATATTCCACTGCGCGGCATAAACTGAAGACTTGGCTAATTCTGTTGCCAAAACGCGATTAAAGCGTGTTGAAAGAGGCAGCGTAAAATTACCATTACCACAGTAGAGCTCAAGTAAGTCTTGGTCTGAGTGATCCGCAACCTGACACGCCCATTCCAGCATTTTTTGACATACGCCGGCATTGGGCTGCGTGAAGCTACTTTCGATTTGTTTGTACTGATATTTACGGTCAAACACTTGGAGTTCTTCAACCACATAGTCATCAGTCAAAATCACGCGCTGACCACGACTACGACCATAAATCTTGATATTGAGTTTTTCAGATAGGGCTTTGGCAGCAACTTCCCATTCAGCATTGAGTGGGCAGCGGTAAACCAATGAAACCAGCATTTCACCTTTCAGCGTTGCTAAGAAATGAACCTCAAATAAACGGCTAGATAAGATCTTTTGCGCCTTGAGTTCATTTAATAATAAGGGCATTAAATCATTAATGCTTTTATCTGCAATCGGGAAATCTTTAATTTCGACAACTTGTTTTTCATTGTCTGAATTGCGTTCAAACATTGCATAGAACATATCATTTTCAGTATGCCAAATTCGGAATTCCGCTCGCATACGAAAGTTTTGTTCAGCAGAAGGAAAAACTTCTAAACAGGGAGGGTTGTATTCTGAAAATTGAGCCGTAATGCGGGCAACTTTGGCATCAAGTTGTTGCTGATAAGTTGAAGTCATATGCAGTAAAAAATCGCAAACATATTAAAAAAAGTCATGTTAGCAAAATTCACCTTATAAGACTAAATTAATTCCACTTTTGGCTGTATTTATCTGTCGAGAAAATGAGTCTGAATACGCTAAACAGAACTTTTATCGAGGGGAAGTTAAAAAAACGCTCAATCTTTATGGAACATTCATAAAGATTGAGCTAAGTGAGGAACTGATTAGTTGGAGTTCATTCCAACATTTAATTCATCGTCATTAAGCTGGCATTACCACCGGCTGCCGCAGTATTGACACTGATTGCACGCTCAATCACGAAACGTTCTACAGGGATGTCATATAGGCCTGAAGCTAAATGCGTAATGCCAATAATTGCACCTTCACGAGACGCGATGACTTGTTGAACTTTTAATAACTCAGCTTTTTCACCATGGTGTAAAACTGCATCAAAATTGCCATGATAAATATCCGTGATCACTTTAAATTGGTCCACGAGGATTTTCGGCATACTATTTAAGTGTTTCAACACAAAAGTATTGTCTGCAAGTACCACAGGCTGACTACCTACCGATAAAATCGCAGCAATTTGATTCAGTTGATCTGCATCATTATTAGCCAGAGAAAGCACACCTTTACGTGCCAAAATGGCATATTGGTTGTTTTCACCAGTTGGGCCTTGCAGTTCAAAACTTTGTCCTGCGGCTATGGCCTGCGGTGCTTGAATAGCAATGCCTGCAAAATGTTGCTTTGCCCAAGTGTTAAAAGCCTCATATGCAGGGAAGTGTGCAGCTTGCGTTTCTGCCTGAGCTGCATACGGTGAAGCTAATTTTTTTTCTGAAACTTGATGCATTAAACGGTAAAGATATAATGGACCGCCAGCTTTTGGACCTGTACCTGATAAGCCTTCGCCGCCAAAAGGTTGTACACCTACTACTGCACCTACAATATTACGGTTAATGTACAGGTTGCCGACTTCTGCATGACCGATGACTTTTTGAATCGTGTCATCAATACGTGTATGCAAGCCCATGGTTAAACCATAACCTTTGGCATTAATTTGCGTTAATAGGTTTTCAATTTCACCATATTTATAAGTGATTAAATGCAATACTGGCCCAAAAACTTCACGTTCTAAATCATTTAAATGTGGCAGTTCAATCAATGTTGGTGCAACGAAGGTTCCCGTACTTAAGGTATTGCCATCAGCATTAAACATGATTTGATGTACTGGATAGCCTTTGCTACGCATCTTCTCAATATGTTTTTCAATATTTTGTTGTGCTTCAAGGTCGATCACTGGGCCAATGTCAGTTGCTAAAAGTGAAGGATTTCCAACACGAAGTTGCTTCATCGCACCTTGTAACATGGTACGGACAACGTCCACATTATCTTCTTGTACACAGAGAATACGTAGGGCAGAACAGCGTTGACCTGCACTGTCATAGGCAGAGTTAACGACATCCAATACCACTTGTTCTGTCAATGCTGATGAGTCAACAATCATGGCATTTTGACCACCAGTTTCAGCAATCAAAACCACACTTTCGCCAAATTGGTTTAGGCGCTGTGCCACGGTTTTTTGCAAAATACGTGCGACTTCCGTTGAGCCTGTAAACATGATGCCTTGGACACGTGAGTCCGTGCTGAGTTTGGCACCAATGGTTTCGCCACGTCCAGGAAGGAGTTGCAATACATCAAACGGAACACCTGCTTCCCATAAAATATGTACAGCTTGAGCAGCAATCAGAGGCGTTTGTTCAGCAGGCTTGGCAATCACGGTATTACCTGCAACCAAGGCCGCCGCAATTTGACCTGTGAAAATAGCAAGCGGGAAGTTCCACGGGCTAATGCACAGCACAGTGCCAAGAGGTTCAATTTGCGTATTTTCTGCTAGATCAATCATTTGAGCCGCATAATAACGTAGAAAATCTACAGCTTCTCGAACTTCAGCAATAGCATTGGCATAAGTTTTACCACTTTCACGTGACAACAACACCATGAGAGATTGCAATTGTGCTTCCATCAAATCCGCTGCACGGTTTAAGCATGCTGCACGCTGGTCTTTGGCTAAAGTTTTCCATGAAGCTTGGGCATTTACCGCATTATTGAGAGCGATTTCCGCTTGTTCTAAACTGGCTTCGCTGACACTGCCGACCACATCACTACGGTTTGCAGGGTTTGTAATGTTGATACTTGCAGTATTAATTTCTTCTAAATTAGCGCCCATTGCACTAGCATGCCACTGGGTATGTGCATGTTGTACGGCCGTGGTATTGAGCTGAGATAAGTCGCGATCATTGGCTAAATCGAGTCCTTTTGAGTTGCGACGTTCTGTGCCATACAAATCTTGCGGAAATGGGATAGAAGGATGCTTAGCTCCAGTAATACCTTCTTTTTCAGCCGTCGCTAATATCGTCTGTCTTGGATTTTCAATTAAATCTTCAATTTTTAAATTTTTATCTGCAATACGGTTGACGAAAGAGGTATTCGCACCATTTTCCAGTAAACGTCGTACCAAATAGGCCAATAAGGTTTCATGGTTACCCACTGGTGCATAAATACGACAAGGCACACCCAGTTTGTTATCAGACTTCGAACCCACCACTTGTTCATAGAGGGGTTCACCCATGCCGTGAAGGCACTGAAATTCATACTGGCCTGGATAGTAAAGCTCTGGCTGTGCTAATTGGTAGATCGTAGCAACGGTTTGCGCATTGTGTGTTGCAAACTGAGGATAAATTTGCTCAGGCGCTGCCAAGAGCTTTTTAGCACATGCAATATAAGACAGGTCGGTATGAACTTTGCGCGTAAATACAGGATAGTCACTCATACCTTCAATTTGCGCTTTCTTAATTTCGCTGTCCCAGTATGCACCTTTCACTAAGCGGATCATTAAACGTTTTTGGCTACGCTTAGCGAGGTCAATAATATGGTCGACCACATATAAACAGCGTTTTTGGTAGGCTTGAATCACAAATCCAATACCTTTCCAATCCGCTAATTTAGGCTCAAAACATAGGCGCTCAAGTAGTTCCAAAGAAATTTCAAGGCGGTCAGTTTCTTCAGCATCAATGTTTAGACCAATGTTGTAATGCTTGGCTAATACAGCAAGTTCTAGCACTTTGCCATAAAGCTCGTCATGCACACGGTCGATCTGTGTACGTTGGTAGCGTGGGTGTAGGGCAGATAATTTGATCGAAATACCTGCGCCGTTATAAACATCCTTACCTTCAGAAGCTTGACCAATCGCGTGGATCGCATCGGTATAGTCTTGATAATAACGTTCTGCATCAGGTTCAGTTAATGCTGCTTCACCCAACATGTCATATGAATAGCGGAAGCCTTTGTCTTCTAAAATTTCTGCATGTTTAAGCGCTTCATTGATGGTTTCACCAGTAACAAACTGTTCACCCATCATGCGCATAGCCACATCGACAGCTTTACGGATAATGCCACGTCCACTGCGTGCTAAAATACCGGTGAGTAGGCTAGACAGACTTTTTTGTTGAGGGGTTTCCATCAGTTTGCCCGTCAGCATTAATCCCCAAGCAGCAGCATTTACGAACATGAGGCTACTTTGGCCAACATGATCTTTCCAGTTACCTTGGTTGATTTTATCTTTGATCAGTAAATCACGTGTTGCTTTGTCTGGAATACGGAGTAGCGCTTCAGCTAAACACATGAGCGCGATGCCTTCCTGAGAAGACAATGAAAACTCTTGTAGCAAGCCTTGTACAATGCCTGCTTTACCTGCACCGCTTTTACGTTCACGTAATGAATGGGCTAAGTCAAAAGCCAATTGTTGAATTTGATCGCTGATCGGGGAAGGGATTTCACTGTGTGCTAATAAGTTTTCAATGCACTCAGTTTCAGCACGACGCCATGCTGTATTAATCGATTGTTCAAAGCTATTCTTGTCTTTAAATTCAATGATGTAGTCATCGCTTCCCGTGACTTCAAATACTTTTCCATTCATGTTTCAATTTTCCGTGTCAAAGTTCTATGACGAGCAAATAAATCTTGAGCTTGATCCTTTATTTAATTTATCATCACAGAATATTTAGCGAATAACTCACTATAGTTTTAATAATATTTAGAGAAAAATTCAGATGACTAGCCCATATTTGAGCTTAGACCGTATAGATATTCGAATTTTAGAGCTGCTGCAAGACGACGGAAAATTGTCCAATATTAAGCTTGCAGAAATGGTGAATTTATCACCCACTGCGGCGTTGGCACGTGTGCAAAAATTATCGAAAGAGGGCTTTATTTTAGGCTATGAAGCACGTTTAAATCCGGTCTTACTCAACAATGGATTTGTGGTTTTTGTAGAGATTTTACTAGATAAAACCACGCCCAATGGATTGGAAGATTTTTCGGATGCAGTGCGTCAAATTCCAGAAATCGTAGAATGTCATATGATCAGCGGTGGTTTTGATTTTGTAGTGAAAATACGCTGCGCAAATATGGAAGAATTTAGAAAAATTTCAGGGCAGGTGCTTTGGCAGCTACCCGGCATCAAGGAAACGCGCAGTTATCCTGTGATGGAAGTGATCAAAGAAAGTATGCAAATTAAGCTGAAACCTGCGGCTCGGCCGAAGTAGCTAATCATCAATAATCGAGTATAAAAAAGGGGCATTTAGCCCCTTTTTGGTGTCAGAAATTTTAGATTTCAGACATTTCTTTTTGATATTGTGCTTCGGCTTTTTCAAAGCGTTCAACAACTTCAGCCTCAGGTGCTTTGCCCAATAAGCTCACGACAACGATACTGATTGCAGAGAAAATAAAGCCTGGAATGATTTCGTATAAACCAAGGTGGCCTAAGTAGTTTTTCCACACGATTACAGTCACAGCACCCACGATCATGCCAATGATTGCTCCGTTAAGCGTCATACGTTTCCACAGCAATGAAAGAATAATCAGTGGGCCAAATGCAGCTCCGAAACCTGCCCATGCATAAGCTACTAGGCCTAAAACTTTACTTGCAGGGTTCATTGCAAAGGTGATTGCAAATACGGCAATTGCCAAGACCATCGCACGTCCAATCCAAACCAATTCTTTTTGCGATGCGTTTTTACGAATAAAACCTTTGTACAAATCTTCCGTCAAGGTGGTTGAACACACCAATAACTGGCAGCTGAGTGTGCTCATCACCGCAGCTAAAATTGCGGCTAAAATAATCCCTGCAATCCACGGATTGAATAGAATTTTAGTCAATTCCATAAATACCGTTTCAGGGTTGGCATTAACGACGCTTGCCAGTTCTGGGTGGACTTGGAAGTAAGCAATGCCGATATAACCCGCAGCTACAGCACCACCTAGACACAGGATCATCCATGTCATACCAATGCGACGTGCATTCGGAATGGATTTAACAGAATCGGCTGCCATAAAGCGAACCAAAATATGCGGTTGACCAAAATAGCCTAAGCCCCACGCCATGCTGGATAAAATCGCCACTGTACTTAAACCTTCAAATAAATTAGAAGCTTGTGGGCGAGCTGTTTCCAAAATAGCAGCAAGATTTTGACTGTTATCACCTAAAGCAAGGTAGGCGATGATCGGTGTGATCAGTAGTGCAAAGATCATCAGACCGGCTTGGAAAGTATCGGTCCAACTAATCGCTAAGAATCCACCAATGCAGACATAGCTGATGGTTGCAATTGCACCAATCCACAGTGCGGTTGTGTAGTTCCAACCGAATAAACTTTCGAAAAGTCGTGCGCCAGCCACCATGCCAGAAGCACAGTAAATCGCAAAGAACACTAAAATCACTACAGCTGAAATGATACGTAAAATCTTTTTATGGTCTGCAAAACGGCTCGTGAAATAATCGGGCAGGGTCAGGGCATTATTTTGATATTCGGTATGAACACGCAAGCGACCTGCAACGATCAGCCAGTTCAACCAAGCACCGATAATTAAGCCGATTGCAATCCAAGCTTCAGAAAGACCAGATAGATAAATTGCACCAGGGAGACCCATGAGTAGCCAACCACTCATGTCGGATGCACCTGCTGAAAGTGCAGTCACAACACTTCCTAAACTTCGTCCACCTAAAATGTATTCGTCAAAGTTATGCGTTGCTTTGTAGGCATACAAACCAATGGCAAGCATTGCAAGAATATAAAAAATAAAGGTGACTAATGTCGGGTTTAAATGGCTCATAGGCGGTTCGTCCTTAATGAAAGCAAATCATCTCTGTCCTAGATGAAAATTTGTACTTCTGTCGTAAGTCGCAGATTCAAGCACGATTTAAAAATTACACTCTGTAACCTTTAAGCATATTTTATGTATGTTTTGCGTAAATGATATTTTTTCTTATTACAAATCGAATTTTTTATTGTGCTGCTGAAATGTTGTACAGAAGGGAATTTAAATTTTGAAATGTAAATCTACTTAAGACTTTTCATCACAAAAAGAGAACTAATGAAATTAGGTAAAAATTACACAATGTTACATGGTGAACAAGAAATGTGCATTTGAATTATTTGGTTGCAAATGTGCATCACATCATCTGTAGTGAGATGATTTGAACAGGTCGAATATGAGGTATGCACAGTCTTGGTGCGTAATTAGAGGGAATGCGCAGTGACAACGGTTCAAATGGAAAAAACGAGAATAGAGCATGATTTATTGGGGGATAAAGCAGTCCCGCAGTCATGTTATTACGGTATACATACATTGCGTGCCATCGAAAACTTTCAAATATCAAAGCAGCATGTCGGACAAAATTTAAACTTTGTACGCGCTATTGCTCAGGTAAAAAAAGCGTCAGCAGAAACCAATTACCAATTTAACTTAATACAAGATGATATTCGCCAAGCGATTCAGCAGGCGTGTGATGCATTGATTGATCATCCAGAACAATGGGCAGATTCATTTCCAATTGATATTTATCAAGGTGGAGCAGGCACTTCTATTAACATGAATGCCAATGAAGTCATTGCCAATATTGCTCTTGAATCACTCGGAGATGCAAAAGGCAGTTATCAACGAATTCATCCAAACGACCATGTCAATAAGTCACAATCGACCAATGATGTCTATCCAACAGCGCTGCGTCTAGCGACATATAGTGCTTTTGATGCTTTATTTGGGGTGTTAAATCAGCTAATTGTAAGCTTACATGTTAAAGCCGATGAGTTTAAACATGTCATCAAAATGGGGCGTACACAGTTACAAGATGCTGTTCCGATGACATTGGGGCAAGAGTTCCGAGCATTTGCAACATTATTAAAAGAAGATTTGAAGTTGATTGAACAAAATCGACAGCTTTTATTGGAAATTAATTTAGGTGCGACGGCAATTGGTACTGGTGTGAATTCTCCTGGAGGTTATGCGGCCAAGGCCGTTGAAAATCTAGCTCATTTGACCGGTCTAAAATTGCAAGGTGCAGAAGACTATGTCGAAGCAACCAGCGATTGTGGCGTATTTATTTTATTATCGAGTTGCTTAAAACGTTTAGCTGTCAAACTTTCTAAAATTTGTAATGACTTACGTCTTTTAAGTTCTGGGCCACGTACAGGTTTAGCGGAAATTCGATTACCTGAGTTACAAGCAGGTTCGTCGATCATGCCTGCAAAGGTCAATCCCGTGATCCCAGAAGTGGTCAACCAAATTGCATTTCGAGTAATGGGGAATGATTTAACCATCACTTTAGCCGCAGAAGCAGGGCAATTACAATTAAATGTCATGGAGCCGGTGATTGCATTGTCCATGAATGAATCGATTGAGCTTTTGGTGAATGCCGTAAAAACATTAGACAGCAAATGCATTCAAGGGATTCAGGCAAATGAGCAAGCATGTTTTGATGCTGTGATGCGTAGTGTAGGAATCGTGACCTTACTCGATCCATATTTAGGTCATGCAAATTGTGATGAAATCGGTAAGCAATGTATTGCTGAAAATAAAACCATTCGCCAAGTGGTTTTAGAGCAAGAGCTGTTAACTGAAAGTCAATTGGATGAAATTTTCTCGATTGAAAATCTAGTTTCTGAAGTGACACCATTTAGTATGCCACTCGCTCAAGTGAGTTAAATGCTTATTTAGGACTTTTAAATAGCTAAATGGTGGGTAAATGACGAAGGTTAATCCTTCGTTTTTTATTTGAAGAAATCAGTGGTAAAGCTAGAGAACTAATCTGAGCAGTGATGTATTAAGTCTCTAATAGGAACTTAATTTCTAAAAGAAAGTATTGGGTTGAAAAGAAAACGCTATATTTACTTAAGATCGTAATTATAGTTCTATATTTACTCTTGAAGATTTGGATGAAAAATTTAGCGCATAGATCTAGTCAGAACAGCTTTAACTTGCCCCAAAAAGGACGTAATCGAAGTACAATAGGTTTTTTTATCATGTTGTAGATAGTCAGATGTTTAATAAGTTAGTCGATTTATTCAAAGGCGCTAAAGAGTCGCCTGAGCAACTTTACTTAGAAGAACACCACATTCAATATGATGAAACTCAGGGCTATATCATTGAAGGTATAGTTTTAAATACATTGTCTGAACGTATGGAATATCTGTCAAATAGAAAAATGACAAATTTCGATGATTTAAAACAGCTCTATGCCACTGCAATGATTATCAATGAAAAAATAGACCTGGAAATTGCAAGTCAACGCTTTGTTGCACGATTAGGCAATACTGAAGAAAATCTGTTGCAGTTTAAACTCTATGTCAAACTATTGAATGATTATTATCGTCAATTCATCCGTGATCGTAAGTAAGTGAATGGACTGCAGTGTTTGAGTTTGATGGGTGCGTTAATGGTACTCATCAATAGAAAATACAATCGCAAATCCATATTGGTTAAAACACTGTATATAGTTGCTTAAATCTCGGAATGTAAAAAGCATCGTGTTAATATGATCACTAAGTGATTAAAACATTAAAAGCTATTTACATCATGTTCCAGCAAGAAATTTCACAACTCAATCTTAAACAGCTCAAAGCTGGCGAAAAGCGGTGGGTCGGAAACTTACAAGGCTCATCTGCTGCATTATTATTTAAAGAAATTAGCAAACAATCGAAACAGTTGTTTGTGATTGTAGCACGTAATAATCAGCATCTCGGGCAGTTAGAAAGTGAGCTGGAATTTTACGGAATTAAGCCGACTATTTTCCCAGATTGGGAAATTTTACCTTATGACCGGCTGTCGCCACATCAAGATATCGTTTCTGAACGCTTGGCGATTTTGTCTAATATGCCACAGCAAGGCGTGTTGTTGGTTTCAGCAACAACTTTAGCGCAGCGAGTTGCACCGGCATCTTGGGTATTAGGTGAACACTTTGATATTAAAGTAGGTCAAAAATTTGATATCGAACAACAAAAATTAAGATTAGTACAAGCGGGCTATCACTTGGTGGATACCGTTTATGATCATGGTGAATTTGCAGTACGCGGCAGCATCATGGATATTTACGCTTCGGGGCAAAGTTCACCGATTCGTATTGACTTATTTGATGATGAAATCGATACCCTCAAATTCTTTGATCCTGAAACTCAGCGAACCACCCAAAACTTAGATCATTTTACGGTTTTACCTGCAAAAGAATTTCCATTAAAAGAAGCACGTTCACTGTTTCGTGATCGATATGCGGAAAATTTTCCGACGGCAAATCCAAAGAAAAATCCAATTTATCAAGATGTACAAGACGGTATAGCTTCACCAGGTATTGAGTTTTATTTTCCGTTATTCTTCTCTGAACAAGCCATGCGAGAGCAAAGTACGCTTTTTTCGTACTTACCAGAGAATGGCATTGTCATTACAGATAAAGCCATAGATGACACTTTGATTCAGTTTTGGTCGGATATTGTGCGTCGTTATGAAGACCGCCGTCATAATGTTGACCAACCGATTTTGCCGCCAGATCAGATTTTCCTACAACCAAATCAAGTGTTAGAACAATTAAATCTTTGCCGTCGTATCGTGGCTTCGCCTGAGGCTTTTGATGAACGCAATGGCGTGATCAATCTTGCAGCTGAGATTCCACCCCGTTTACCTGTCGATCCTAAACGTGAAAAGCCATTTTCTGCGGTTAAGGATTATATCGATGCGGCAAATTATCCGGTGCTTTTAGTGGCTGAAAGCGCTGGTCGACGTGAAACTTTAAAAGATGCATTGCGCCCAAGTTTGGGTGATATTCCAACGGTCGAAAGTTTTGATGATTTTATGCATTCTATGCATGCGATTGCGATCACCAATGCACCCTTAGATCGTGGTTTATTGCTAACTGACAAGCTCAGTGTAATTTCTGAAAATCAGCTTTATGAACACCGTGTGGTTCAACGTCGTCGTAAACGCCAACAGGAAGTATCAGAAGAGTTTCTTGTTCGTAGTTTAACCGAGCTAAGTATTGGCGCACCTGTGGTTCATATTGATTATGGTGTCGGGCGATATGCAGGTTTAATTACCTTGAGTATCGATGACCAAGACCATGAGTTTTTGCAGTTAGACTATGCCGATGCAGCTAAGGTGTATGTCCCTGTAACAAACCTGCATTTAATTAGCCGATACAGTGGTGGTGACCCAGATCTAGCACCATTACATAAATTGGGCACAGATGCATGGTCTAAAGCCAAACGCAAGGCTTTAGAGCAGATCCATGATGTGGCGGCAGAACTTTTACATATTCAAGCACGTCGTCATTCGAAGCCCGGTTATGGATTTGAACTGGATCAAAGTCTCTATATGCAGTTTGCCAGTGGCTTCGCCTATGAGGAAACTTTAGATCAAGCCAATGCTATTGAAGCGACACTGTATGACATGCAACAAGCAAAGCCGATGGATCGTTTGGTTTGTGGTGATGTCGGTTTTGGTAAAACAGAAGTGGCCATGCGTGCTGCATTTGTGGCAGTACAAAATAACAAACAAGTGGCTGTACTTGTTCCAACCACGTTGTTGGCACAGCAGCACTACGAGTCTTTCAAAGATCGCTTCGCGGATTGGCCTGTACGTATTGAAGTCCTTTCACGCTTTGGTTCATCAAAATCACATACTAAAACCATTGAAGACCTCGCAGAAGGCAAAGTGGATATCGTAATTGGTACACATAAAATCTTGCAGGAAAGTGTGCAATTTAAAAATCTCGGTCTCATGATCGTGGATGAAGAGCACCGTTTTGGTGTGCGTGATAAAGAGCGAATTAAAGCCTTACGTGCCGATGTTGATATGCTGACGCTAACTGCAACGCCTATTCCACGTACGCTGAATATGGCTTTTAGTGGTATGCGTGATCTATCTATTATTGCAACGCCACCTGCACGTCGTCTTGCTGTGAAAACCTTTGTGCAAGAACATACTGGGGATTCGATCAAAGAAGCCATCTTGCGTGAACTGCTACGTGGCGGGCAAGTGTATTTCTTACACAATGAAGTGGAAACCATTGAACGTACGGCAGAAACTTTACGAGAATTGGTTCCTGAAGCACGTATCGCGGTAGCACATGGTCAAATGCGTGAGCGTGAGCTAGAGCAAATCATGCAACAGTTCTATCATAAAGAATATAACGTGCTGGTGTGTTCAACCATTATTGAAACTGGGATTGATGTGCCAAACGCCAATACCATTTTGATTGAACGTGCAGATAAACTGGGGCTGGCGCAGTTGCACCAATTACGTGGTCGTGTCGGCCGATCGCACCATCAAGCATACGCCTATTTACTTGTACCTTCGCTCAAAGGCTTAAAGGGTGATGCTGAAAAACGCCTAGATGCCATTTCGCGTGCATCAACTTTGGGCGCGGGTTTCATGTTGGCTACAGAAGACTTAGAAATTCGTGGTGCAGGTGAGTTGCTGGGTGAACAGCAAAGTGGCTCAATGCAAACCATCGGTTATAGTCTATATATGGAAATGCTTGAAAAAGCCACCAAAGCCATTCAAAAAGGCAAAACACCTAATTTTGACTCACCATTGTCATTAACGGCTGAAATTAGCATGCATATGCCAGCCTTAATTCCAGATGATTATTTAGGTGATGTACATCAACGGTTATTGTTCTATAAACGCATTAGTAATACGGATACTCAAGAGAAACTCGATAACATTCGTATGGAGTTGATCGATCGTTTTGGCTTACCACCACAAGCAGTTAAGCAGTTATTCTCTGTCCATCAGTTGCGTTTAAAAGCGGAACAATTGGGTATTACTAAAATTGATATCAGCTCACATGGCGGCAGTATTGAGTTCTCGCCAGATACACCAGTTCAAGCCATATCCATCATCCAAATGATGCAAAAGCATCCGACTTTCTTCCGAATGGAAGGTGGACAGCGTCTAAAAGTGATGGTCATGCTCGAAGAATATGACAAACGCATTCAATTTATAAATGACTTATTAGACAGTTTACTGAAGGAATTAGCGCCAAATCACTAGATTTGGCGTATAAATTGCTTGTTTAGAATGAGTAGATTTTTATGCGTGTTTTTTATATAGAAGAAACGCTTGATTTTTTTGAAAAATTTATTAGAGTCATAAGTAAGCAACGTTTTATTCAAATGAAGTTTATTTGTAATGAAACGTTCTGTACAGAATATTCACACCCATAAGGATGTGATAGTATTAGCCATCATTCTAATTTTGCATCATTTATAAAGATATGTTTAGTTTACATCCACAACTTGCTCAAGATACGTTTTATGTAGGCGACTTTCCTCTGTCAACATGTCGTTTGATGAATGATATGCAATTCCCGTGGCTTATTTTGATTCCACGTGTTCCGGGAATTACAGAGCTTTATGAATTAAGTCAGGCAGACCAAGAACAGTTTTTACGTGAGTCAAGCTGGTTATCAAGCCAATTGTCACGTGTATTCCGTGCAGACAAAATGAATGTAGCTGCATTGGGTAATATGGTTCCACAATTACATTTTCATCATGTTGTTCGTTATCAAAATGATATGGCTTGGCCGAAACCAGTTTGGGGTACGCCAGCAGTTCCTTATAACAATGATGTCTTGGCACACATGCGCCAAACACTAATGCTTGCACTACGTGGTCAAGGCGATATGCCTTTTGATTGGCGTATGGACTAATCCCGATTTACGGACAATATCAGGATAGTAGAAGAATGAGTGTCCGTATGGGGGCGATCGAGTGCCGTTAGACAATTTAATCAGCAAAGAGCCTAAACAGTTTGAATATTTTCATCGTTTGATGGGGTATATCATGCTGTCTTTGGTGATTGTTGTCTATCACTACACCCAACCAGATACGCAATATCAAATCTACATTCCTGCATTTTTATTTTTTCTGATTTTAGTTGTTCCCAAGTTTTCCCATTGGCTAATTTATCGATATAGCAATCAAGTTAAGCGTAATGTACTTTTTCTGATCGATATCATCGTTATTGCTGTACTAATGTCTGCAGTACATTTAAGCCTCGTTTTAACCTTTCTTGCGGTCTTTGCGCTGCTATATACAACCATTTATAACAAAATTAATTTCTTAATGATGTCCTTGGCTGGGATTGTTGGTGTCACTGTATTTTATTTATGTAATATTTATATCTTTGGTTTTCAAGAATATTTTGAGTCAACCAGCAGTGAGTTAACCGTTCTAGGTTTTTTGTGCCTTATTACATATTTCAGTGTGGGGACATTTTATCAACACACCCAAGTTCAGTCTTTGAGCAATAAAAAGAACCACTATTATGATCAGATGAATCGTTATATGGAATTTGCTAATCAATTGAGTCGTTATGCGCCTATGCAACTTTGGCAATCGATTATGAAAGGTGAGTCTGAAGCTAAAATCGAATATAAACGTAAGAAACTCACGATTTTCTTTTCAGATATCCAAGGGTTTACAGAACTTTCTGAAACATTAATCCCAGATGATTTAGCATTTCTACTCAATGACTATTTGAGTCATATGACTGAGATTGCCAAACAGTATGAAGCGACTGTCGATAAATTTATGGGGGATGCAATTCTAATCTTCTTTGGTGATCCACATAGCCAAGGCGTAGAGCAGGATGCAAAAACCTGTTTAGAGATGGCAATGGTCATGCGTCAGCAAATGAAGTTGCTGCGTGAACGCTGGATTAAAATGGGTTATCCGCCGCTACACATTCGTATGGGTATTTCTACAGGGTATTGCCACGTTGGGAACTATGGTGCAGCTCACCGTATGGCATATACCATCGTGGGTCGTGATGCGAATTTGGCTGCACGATTGCAAAGTGCTGCTGAAGTCGACGAAATTTTGATTTCAGACGATACGCATCATTTAGTGAAAAATGACTATTTATGTGCGCCCAAAGCACCGATCTTCTTAAAAGGTATCAAAGGCCCAGTACGTACTTGGCAAGTGATGGAAAAATACACCTCACAGAAAACAGATTATCAACGTTGGTTTGACTACGAATATAAAGGCTTTAATCTATTGTTGAACTTAGATGAAGTACAAAACTTTGAATATCCAGAACTAATACATGTCTTAGAACGCATGATTCAGCGCCTACAAACACAGCAAAAAATGACCAACTCTGCTGGTATTGTTAAACTGAATTTGGAAGATGAAGTGATTGAAGAAGTCAAAAAAACTGAATCGCACTCTTAATGATTCAACACATGCATAATTAAAATTAGATCTAATCGTATCGCGTAAAATTTAAACAAGAACTCAATTCATGCTTTTATCAAAATGTCTTCTTTTTTGATATGTTGAATACATTTATGTATAAAAAAGCCAGTTACGATAAACTGGCTTTTTAATTATAGAAAATATTCTATAAATTAATGATTTTCTGAAGCATGGTTGATGGTGTATTTAGGAATTTCAATTTCCAAATCTTCATCTTCAATTTGTACTTGGCATGACAGACGAGAGTCTGGTTCTAATCCCCAAGCACGATCGAGAAGATCTGCTTCGACATCATCCATTTCATCTAGACCATCAAAACCTTTACGTACAACCACATGGCAAGTGGTGCATGCTTTAGACATATCACATGCATGTTCAATTTTGATGCCGTTTTTTAACATGCTTTCGCAAAGGTTAGCATTTGCTTCGACTTCAAACTCAGCGCCGTTTGGGCAGATTGTTGCGTGAGGCAGTACTTTAATACGTGGCATAATCTTGACCTATAAATTAATTTGAGTTTGACCAATCATCGAGTTTTGTGCCTTTCAATGCGGCATCAATGTGCTGATTCATACGAGCTGCAGCAAATGCATCGCTATGTATTTTAAGCTGTTCTACAGCATGTTCAATAGCTTTGATATCTGTCGTTTCAAGTGCAGCATCTAAAACTGTGCGTGCAGCAGTGAGGGAACTATGTTGCTCTTGGCTGAGAAGTTGAGCATCTACTTTAAGTGCTTGATCAAGTGCTTCAAGTTCACGTTTTGCTTCCACTTTGGTTTCTTGAAGATGGCGTAAGTTTTTGTCTTCTTCAGCAAACTTATAACCATCAATCAGTAAGCGTTCAGTGTCGGCATCAGATAAACCATAAGAAGGTTTGATGTCAATTTGAGCATGCACACCAGAAGTGGTTTCTTTGGCTGACACCGTCAATAAACCATCTGCGTCAACTTGGAAAGTCACTTCGATACGTGCTTGACCTGCAGTCATCGGTGGAATACCACGAAGTACAAAACGACCTAGACTACGGCAATGTTCAACCAAATCACGCTCACCTTGTACAACATGAATCAACATCGCTGTTTGACCATCTTGATAGGTTGTGAATTCTTGGCGACGCGCCACAGGAATGGCTGTGTTACGCGAAATAAGGCGCTCAACCAAACCGCCCATGGTTTCTAAACCTAAAGAAAGCGGCGTGACGTCTAAAAGCAGTGAACCATCTTTAGAGTTACCAATAAGTTGGTTCGCTGTAATCGACGCGCCAATGGCAACAACTTCATCAGGGTTGATGGTGCAAAGAGGTTCTTGATTGAAGACATCTTGAACGGCTTTTTGTACAGCATACGAGCGGGTAGAACCACCGACCAATACCACATTTTGAATATCGCTGAGCTCAAGCTTGGCATCACGCATGACACGTTTACAAACGCTGATGGTTTTATCCAAAGCAACTTTGATGATTGATTCAAAAGTAGGGCGGTCTAAAGTCAATGATTGATCAAGGACTTTAAGCTCTACAGATTCAGCCTCGGTTAGAGCTTCTTTTGCTTTACGAGCAGAAACGATGAAATGGGCATATTCAGCATCATCTAAAGTTTCAATATTCAGTTGTTTTTTTGCCCATTTTACAATCAGACGGTCTAAGTCATCACCACCAAGCGCCGTGTGGCCACCCGTTGCTAGAACTTCAAAAACACCTTGAGAGAAACGTAAAATTGAAACGTCAAAAGTACCACCACCCAGATCGTAGATCACATAGTTTTGATCATGTGCAAGATTGGTGTCTTGGTCTAAGCCATAAGCCACTGCCGCAGCAGTCGGTTCATTTAAAAGACGGAGTACATTTAAGCCTGCAAGCTGTGCTGCATCACGCGTTGCTTGACGCTGTGCTTCATCAAAATAGGCAGGCACAGTAATGACAGCACCATTTACTGGATTGTTTAAGCTGCTTTCTGCACGGTCTTTAAGTTGTTTTAAAATTTCAGCAGAAATTTCAACTGGTGTTTTGCGACCTTGTGCAGTTTCAAAAGCAGGCATTTCATTCGCTTCACCGACTAAGTTGTACGGGTGTTGGAATTTAATATCTGCCTTAGAGCGACCCATAAAGCGTTTTACAGAAACGATGGTGTTTTTAGGATCAGTCGTTAAGAATGCCTTTGCGTCGTCACCATATTGCGTAGTGGATTCGCCATAGTGTGCAATAGAAGGGAGTAACACACGACCATGTTCATCGTTAAGCACTTTCGCTTTACCAGAAAGTACCGTGGCTACTAAAGAGTGTGTAGTCCCAAGATCGATACCAATTGCGATGCGGTGTTCATGCGGCGCACTTGATTGACCAGGTTCTGCAATTTGCAAGAGAGCCATGTGTGTTACATCCTTTGAACGTCAAATATAAAAAATAAATTAAAAATCATCGTCTAAATCAAAGCTATCGTCGTCTAAGAAGTGATCTTCAGCTTTATCGATGTCAGCCATTACTTTTTGGAAGAAGCGTAATTTACGTACGGTATCACGTGCTTCAGCCCAGTCTTCGTCGTCATAATCAATCTTGAATTCACGAACCAAACCGTCAATCCATTGCTGAACTTCAGTTTTAAGTGAAGTGAGGTCATCAGCAGAGCCTGCCTCATCTAACTGTTCACGAATTTCTAAGGCATCTTGTAGGAACTCAAAATCACTAATTGATTGATCAAGGTGATAATCTTGTTTTTTGAGACTTAATAGATATGCAGCGCGGCTATCAACATTGGATAAAGCTTTAAATGCTTGATTAATCTCACTGGATTTAATCAGGGCTAGATCTTTGTCTTCGGCTTTATCTGGATGATATTGTTGCTGCAACTTTAAAAATTCAGATTTTAAAACTGCTAAATCAATATCGAGTGCTACAGGTAAGTTAAACAACTCAAAATGATTCATGGGAGATGGTGTCCGCAATAGAGGTGCAAAAAGTGTTGCTTTAAATGCAATTAAAACAGTGAATTTTACACTGTTTTAATGCGAAAAAGGAGTGTGGAAAAGGCTTAAACCGTAAACGATTCGCCGCAGCCACATTCGCCTTTTTTATTTGGGTTATTAAATTCAAAACCTTCGTTTAATCCATTTTTCACATAGTCCATCTCCATACCTTCGAGATAAACTAAGCTTTTTGGGTCAACGAATACTTTTACGCCAAACTGATCGAATACTTGGTCATGCGTGTCAATATCATCAACAAACTCAAGTACATAAGCTAAACCAGAACAGCCAGAAGTTTTCACGCCAACGCGAATGCCTTCACCCTTACCGCGATTCTTGATGTAATTGCTGATATGAGTTGCAGCATTTTCAGTTAAATGAATCATGAAAACTCCGTTAATCTTTTTTAAAACACGTAAACAATTAAGCTTTTACTTTCTTGCTACGGTAGTCTTCTACAGCAGCTTTGATTGCATCTTCAGCAAGTACAGAGCAGTGTACTTTTACTGGTGGAAGTGCAAGTTCAGTTGCAATATCAATGTTCTTAATTGCTTGAGCTTCATCAAGAGTTTTGCCTTTTAGCCACTCTGTTACTAATGAGCTAGATGCAATTGCTGAACCACAACCGTAAGTTTTGAAGCGAGCTTCTTCAATTACGCCGTTGTCATCAACTTGGATCTGTAGACGCATAACATCGCCACAAGCTGGTGCACCGACCATACCTGTACCAACGTTTTCTGCATTTTTGTCTAAAACACCAACATTACGAGGGTTTTCGTAATGATCAATTACTTTTTCGCTATAAGCCATGACGCTTCTCCAAACCTCGGGGTCAGCCTTAAGATTAATATGGGGGTGAAATTACGTTAATCAATGAGATAGCCTTAAAATAAAAGCTATCTCACCGGGATGAATTAGTGTTCAGCCCATTCTACAGAATTAAGGTCGATACCTTCTTTGTACATATCCCAAAGCGGTGAAAGATCACGTAGTTTTTCAACTGCTGCTTTGGTAATTTCAAGTACATGGTCAATATCGGCTTCAGTGGTGTATTTACCAAAGCTGAAACGAATCGAGCTATGAGCCAATTCATCTGAAAGACCCAATGCACGAAGTACATAGGATGGTTCTAAAGTTGCTGATGTACATGCAGAACCAGAAGATACTGCGCAATCTTTAAGTGCCATCATTAACGATTCACCTTCAACGAAGTTAAAGCTGACGTTTAGATAGTTTGCAACGTTGTATTCTGGGTGACCGTTCAGGAAGACTTGTTCAAGACCTTGCAAGCCATTCCAAAGTTTGTCACGAAGTACACGAATACGAGTTTGTTCGGCATGTAAGTTTTTGCCTGCAAGTTCGAACGCTTCGCCCATACCCACGATTTGGTGAGTCGCTAGGGTACCTGAACGCATACCACGTTCATGACCGCCACCGTGCATTTGCGCTTTAATACGTACACGTGGTTGACGACGTACATAAAGAGCACCAATACCTTTAGGACCATAGATTTTGTGGCCAGAGAAACTCATCAAATCAACTTTCATTGTTGAAAGATCAATTTCTACTTTACCAGCAGCTTGCGCAGCATCTACATGGAAATAAGTTTTGTTTGCACGAGTCAATTCACCGATTGCAGCTACATCTGTAGTTGTACCGATTTCATTGTTCACCATCATCAAAGATACAAGAATTGTATCTGGACGAAGGGCTGCTTGAACCATTTCAGGTGTAATTAAACCTGTTTTTGCTTCTGGCTCAAGATAAGTAATTTCGAAGCCTTCTTCTTCAAGCTCGCGGCAAGTATCAAGAATTGCTTTATGTTCAATTTTACTTGTAATAATGTGCTTGCCTTTAGATGCATAGAACTGAGCAATACCTTTAAGCGCAAGGTTGTCAGATTCAGTTGCACCAGAAGTCCAAACGATTTCGCGTGGATCAGCTTTTACTAGATTAGCAACTTGTTCACGTGCATATTCTACTTTTTCTTCTGCCTGCCAGCCGTAAGCATGAGAACGAGAAGCTGCATTACCAAAAGTACCGTCAAACGTTAGACATTCCATCATACGTTCTGCGACTTGAGGGTCTACAGGTGTAGTTGCTGCATAGTCAAGATAAATAGGACGCTTCATGTCAAATACCTGTAACCGATAAAAGGGCTGAATCAAAGTTTGCTGAATTTTGACGAATAGATACGGTTTGAACGTTATCGCGTGCTACAAGGTCAGCAAGGGTGATTTTTGCAAGATAATCGGCAATGTGGTGGGAGAGTTCCTGCCATAAATCGTGAGTCAAGCACATTGCACCATTTTGGCAGTTGCCTTTGTGGTCACAACGGGTTGCATCAACTGTTTCATTTACAGCTTCAATAATTTCCAAAACAGTGATGTCTTCAGCACTACGAGCTAGGTGATAACCACCGTTTGCTCCACGGATGCTGGAAACTAAGCCGTGACGCTTTAATTTTGCAAATAACTGCTCAAGATAGGCCACTGAAATGGTTTGACGAGCTGCAATTTCTGCAAGAGTGATCGTTTGTTCAGTTGGCTGCAAAGCTAGATCAAGTAGAGCAGTCACTGCGTAGCGACCGCGAGTTGTTAAGCGCATGATTCGATACACATGTTAAGTCTAGATGTGCAGATTTTATGAATCCTGACTAAAATAGTCAAGTTTTTTTGAGATTGTTTATTTGTTTTATTTTGTCTGAAAAATTATGTATTTATTTGAACCACACATTATACACTAATAACGTTATTAAAAGAACAGATATTAGACTAAAAGCGATATTAATCCGCTTTTGACGGCGTTCGATACGCTTAATACGGTTTTTGTATTGTTTAACTTCAACTTGCAGTGTGTTGATTTTAGAGCGTTGCTGTTCAATTTTTTCTAAAAGTGGGGCAATACGTTTTTTAGACGCAACGATATCGTTTTCTTCGACAGGTTCAGACAGCCAGTGTTTCCAGTCAGATAAAATTTTGGGCACACTAAATAATGAAACCAGATCACGAAATTCATCTTTTAGAACCACATCACCATCGATACGCATGGTTTTGATGCTTTTACGATTACCAAATACAAAAATTTTTACCAAATCTATTAGTGTCGTGCGGACATCAAGGTCGATGGCTTTATCTGGAGATTTCGTGTCGAACAGAATACCGTGCTCAGTAAACTGAACATAAAAATCAAAATAAGGGATGTAGCTATTTATTTTCAGTGCGACTTTTTGATCAACAAATTTTTTAGCTTGTAATGCTACAACACGGTCATGTTTTAAAATGAAAGTAAAAATCGTTTCTAAAACAATCAGGGTCATAGTAAGCAACAAATGTGGTTGAGCTTGTGTTTGTTGCGTATCACTCATAAAAAAAATGTCCTTGTTAAAATCTGAAAGCACTGGAAACTGAGCGTCCTGCTCTAGAGGAACTTAGAATATACCAAAAAGTTGGTAATTCACCAGCTTTGTAGAACAGTTTAATCAATCTATCAAGTCATATGTTTGCTATTATGCTATTAAAATGAAGAATCACATGTTGCTGTGCACATAAAATAATCAGGAGAAGTGCGGATTATGGAAAATACAGAAAGCATAATTGATGATGCACAAGAAAAAGCAGAAAAGCCGGCTAAAACTCGCGTACGTAGTCATTCTGATCGCCGCTCTAAAATGGATTTTCGCAAATATACCAAACAGATTTGGTTGGCTGGATTAGGTGCTTTTTCACGTGCAGAAGGCGAAGGAAATAAGCTTTTTGACTCTTTAGTCAAAGTTGGAGAGGAGCTTGAGTCCAAAACGATTGATATTGCAGATCAAACTGTAGAAAAGGTTTCAGAAAAAGCCAAAGAATCTGTAACTGATACGAAAGATAAAGTAGAAAAAATTTTAGATAATAGTGTTAATCATTCTTTAAACCGTTTAGGATTGGTGACTGTAAAGGATTTACAGCACTTAGAAAGGCTTATACTTCAATTACATACTAAAGTTGACCAATTGGCCGAAGAAAATGCCCAACTGAGGGCCGAAATACTAAAAAAACACTAACTTTTTTACTATTATCGAATTTTCAAGGTTTTTTTCGTCAAAAAATTCTATAAAAAGAGGTTGATGAGTATTGCGTTTAACCCTAAAGCATTGCTATAAAGGCGTTATGGCGTTTTATACAAATTCTTGAACCTTAAATAAACGATATTAAGAGGACGTAATTTTCATGAATAAATCAGAATTAATTGATGCAATTGCCGAAAATGGGGGATTATCTAAGGCCGATGCCGGTAAAGCTTTAGATGCTACAATTGCTGCAGTTACCAATGCATTGAAAGCTGGTGATACAGTTACTTTAGTTGGTTTTGGTACTTTCAGCGTTAAAGAACGCGCTGCACGTACTGGTCGTAACCCACAAACTGGTGCGACTTTAGAAATCAAAGCAAGCAAAGTTCCTAGCTTCAAAGCTGGTAAAGGCTTGAAAGATTCTGTAGCTTAATCTTATTAAGCACATGAGACGCGCCATTATTTGGCGCGTTTTTTATTGGTAAATGTGATTAATTGATATATCGCATTCATTCATCTCGGGTTTTCGGTTAAAATTCACCGCAAATAAAATATTGGAATACTTATGGAATCGTTTCGTAAAGTCATTAAGGGTTGGCTGGGCAAGGTCTTGCTCGTTTTGTTTTTGACCCCTTTAGCACTTGTAGGTATTGAAGGATATTTTAGTGGTGGATCTAAAGATGCAGCAAAGACTGTAAACGGTACTGAAATTTCTCAAAAAGAACTCGAAGCACTGACGAACTCATTAAAAGAACAATATCTGGCATATGCTCAGGGTGATGAAACATTATTGAATCAAAATTTCATTAGCAATAAAGCGATGGATACTTTGGTTTCACGCCAATTGTTATTGCAACAAGCTGATAAATTAGGCATTAGCTTGAGTGATGCACAAATTGTGCAAATGATTCATCAGCAGCCAAGCTTCCAAGTCAATGGTCAATTTTCTGATGAAGCGTTTGGGAGATACCTCGAATCGATTGGTATGACGAACCGCACATTCATTGATAATTTACGTAAAGACCATGCTTTAAAAATGTTGTCTACAACATTTATGGAATATGCATTGGTGAGTAAGCTTGATATCTTGCAAATTGCGAACTTACAAACGGAACAACGTAGTATTCAGTTGGCGAGCATTAATCTTGAAAATTTCAAGAAAAATGTAAAAGTATCTGATGCTGAAATTGCCGCTTATTATGAGCAGCATAAAAACAAATTTAAGCAAGCAACCAGTGTTGATGCTGATTTTGTCGTATTAACACCTGCCAATATTACTGCACCTGTAGAAGCTGCAACTGATGCTGAATTGAAAGAAGCGTATAACAGCTTTGTTGAGAATGCACAGAAGTCAGTTAAACCACTCGTTAAGCACATCATGATCACTGCGGACAATCGTTCAGATGCCGAAGCTAAAAAACTGGCTGAAAGTGTTCAAGCTAAAATTAAAGCGGGTTTAAGCTTTGACCAAGCTGCAGCGCAATTCTCTGAAGATCCTGAATCTAAAGCAAAAGGTGGTGAACTGGTTGCTTATGAAAAAGGTGTGTTTGGTGATGCGTTTGATGCTGCAGTTGAAGGTGCTCAAGCTGGTCAAGTGACTGCTCCAGTAAAAACAGACAGTGGTTATCACTTGATCGAAAAAGTGGCGCCAGCTGTAAAAGTGGCTTCATTTGAACAGGAAAAGGCACGTCTACAAGCAGAAGTCGCTGCTTCGAAAAAAGCCAATGTTTTTTCTGACACTGTAAACAGCCTCAATGACATGGTCGTGAGCAGTGATGCCCTTGATGTCGTGGGTCAAGAAGTGAAAGGCGTAAAAGTACAATCATTGAATGGCTTAACATTAGCATCGCAACATCCAGTTTTAAGTGATGCAAACGTCAAAGTTAAATTGTTTAACGATGATGTTAAAAATGGTGAACGTAATGTTTCATCGAGCATTCAGTTGAAAAACGGTGATGTGGTTTGGGTGAAAGTGCGTAACTATCATGCTGCGGGTGTTCAAACTTTAGCTGAAGCGAAAGCGCATGTGAAAACTCAGCTGATTGAAAAGAAAGCGTCTGATGCTGCAAAAGCCCAAATTCAAGCGACATTAAAAGAGTTTGCTGCAAAACCTGCTGCTTCAGTTGCGAAAGGCAGTTTAAACTTTGAAAATGCGGGTACCTTCACTCGTGCGGATGGCTTGTTGAAACGCGAAATTCAACGTGCTGCATTTAGTGTAAAAGCGCCGAAAGCAGGTCATTGGTCTGTTACTACGACTAATCTACCAAATGAATTGGTTGTGGTTGCTGTGACTGCAGTGAACAAACAATCTGATGCGGCATTAACGGGTGAGCAGTTAGATGAGTTAACAAAACTTTATCAACAGCTTCGTGGTCAACAAGAATTTGATGACTACACACGTTATCTAAAAGATCATGCCAAAATTAAATAATTAAGGCAGCTTTAAAAAAAACCAGCTTTTGAGCTGGTTTTTTTATGTTTAAGTTTAATGCATCACACTTTAAGAAAAACGTAAGCGTCCGCTGAACACACCTTATGAATTCATCCTATAAGCCTTAATTTAGTCCCCACTTAAAAACAAGTGGGGACTTAAATTTATGACTACAAATAATCAGACATCCATCGTATCTCTTGCGAA
>NZ_VOZH01000034.1:0-29689 GCF_013419875.1 Acinetobacter sp. YH12049
TAGATGCAGCCCATCGCTACTTTTTTGGTAGCTGATTGCAATATCAATATGCTTTTGTCTTCTACAAAGCGTACTGTAATCTGGTGCGGTCCAATTTAATCCACAAAGTTTAATCAGACTTTGCACAATGCCAGTGACCATACGTAAAGATAGACGGAATAAGGATTTAATCATTAAGCAGCATTGGATAGCTGCGTCGGAGTAGGTTTGATTTCGCCCTTGTTTGCCTTTTTATGGAGCATACCATTGCGTAGCAGGATCAAACCAAATGGCAATATTTCCGCGACTCATGAGTGCTCGGTTATATGCGGGCCAATTGGTTGTGCGATAGATTTTGTGTGTAGGCTTCTTCATTTGAAAATTATATCGCTGAAAAAGCCTTTACAGATAGGTTTGTGCAACAAAGCCACAGCCAAATACAGCCCTATGAACAAGCTGGCAATGTGTAAAATTTTAGCTAAGCTGAATTTAAGCACTATTATCCAGTTGCTTTAAAGTCATTCAAAGAGATAAGTTAAAATGATGAAAGCCTGAATGATTTCAGGCTTTTTTATGCGCTAGCATCGCCCTGCTCACTTATCTTCACGAGGAAAATTCTTTAAACTATGGCAATAGCAATGAGGTTCTAGACGATGGTGCAGTTAATCAAAAAAGGCGGTTTGCGTGAACGCGCCAATCGTAGCCGATCATACAAAGGCTCTGAAAATACCGAAACCACCCTCAAACCGAACCGTTATCGTGATCATGCTGAAACTACCGATGTTGCACAAGATCCATCAAATACAGCACCATCCAAAGACAAAGATCAAACCAATCCAGAGCAATAAAATTGGCACATAAAAAAAGCCAAGTTCTAATACTTGGCTTTCGCTTTGCTGACAGCAATATGTTTGCAGCTATTGAAGATTGAACATTCTAATTGCGTCGAACCACAGCCAAATCGCAAAAATTAAAAATAACGCCCCTGAGACTAGATCAATATAGCTACCTAACCGTTGGTAGAGTGCTTTAATTTTAGGCAAAGACATAATCATCATAAACAAACTAAACACAATAAAGGTCTGAATCGGAATAATGACAGCAAGCTGCGCTTTTAAGTTGCTACTGGCTGATGAACTCAACGCCAGTGAGAACACACTACTAAAATAGATCAGTGTTTTCGGATTGGCTAAATTTGTAAATAAACCTAATAAGAAATAATTTTCAGTTTTCTGCTGACTTAATGCCTGCCCGTCTTCTAAATTGGCTGTTTGATTTAAACTTTTAAGCCCGCCACTAAACATTGCCCAGCCCATTTTCGCTAAGAAAAACCCACCAACAGCCATTAAAACTTGTTGTATCCATGGAAATTGCTCAACCAGAACCGTAAAGCCCAATAAGGTTAAAACGACCCACACCACAATCCCGACAGAGATCCCCGAAATAATTTTTAAGGTATTTGCACGCGTTGTTGATGCTGCACTTTTAGCAATTAATAATACATCTGGACCGGGACTCAACTGCGCAACAAAATGAAGCGCACAGATGGTGAATAACAGTGACATGCAAGCTGATTCATTTGAATTAAAACGTGAAGATTATATCGCTTGTTCAATTTTTTTGTTGGCAACACAAGGTTTATTTTTAGGCCGTATCAAAATTTACGCAAAAAAAAAGCCGAATACACATTCGGCCTTTCATACTGAGTTAATTATTTTTTATTGACATCTTTCAGTTCAATTTGTTTCGCATCTGGCGTCACTTCACGAGCTTCACCATCAATAACGGATGAATCACGACCTGATTGCTGATTTTGCATATCTTGCATTTGACGCATCATATCTGCAAATGGGTTCTGACCCTGAGCACCGCCCATGCCTCCCATATCGCCCATCATGCCACCCATCATTTTTTCCATCATGGCTTGCTGACGCTTCATCATTGTTTTCATCATGACTGCTTTCATGGCATTTTGTACAGGTGGAATCAAAATAAGTAATGCCATAATATCTGAGATTAGACCCGGTAACAGCAATAAGAAACCAGCCAAAATTTTTGGTAAATTTCCAGTTAAAGCTGGATCATTACTCATTTGACCTGCTTGCATTTGCTGCATTTGAGGCATCAGACCTGATGAATATTTACGGATAATATTCATCCCTATAAAGAAGGCCGCCACGAACCAGAAAAAGACATACCACATGCTGCCGACGAGGTCGCCCACACCGATCCAGACAAACACTTCCAGGATCAAGCCTGCTAAAATCAGAAGAAATAATTTCATGAAAATTAAACAAATCTCAGTAAATTAATTTAAGGTGTTGCGTTCAACTGCTCAATCACTATCAAGCTTTTTTGACACGCTTATGTAACAATATGGGCATTATTTTATTTTTAAAGGGCAAATAGGGCAAACATGTCATTAATTATCGGTATTGACCCTGGGTCTCGCCTAACTGGTTACGGCATCATCGAAAAGGATGGTTCTAAACTACGTTTTGTCGATGCTGGCACCATTCGTACCGAAACAACAGAAATGCCTGAACGCTTAAAACGTATCTTTGCTGGTATTGATCGCATCGTAAAGTTTCACGGGCCTACTGAAGCTGCTGTTGAACAAGTCTTTATGGCTCAAAACCCTGACTCAGCCCTAAAACTAGGCCAAGCACGTGGCGCTGCTATTGCTGCTTTAACCAATTTAGATTTACAAGTCGCTGAATATACTGCGCGGCAAATCAAACAATCTGTGGTCGGCTATGGTGCTGCAGATAAAGAACAAGTCCAAATGATGGTTATGCGCATTCTGAACCTAAGCATCAAACCCCAGCAGGATGCAGCCGATGCTTTGGCTGCCGCAATTTGTCATGCGCATGCGTCCGGGAGTATGAGTAAAATGGCAGTACTGAATGCCTTAGGCGGTATGGCTCGTGGTCGAAGTCGTGTAAGCACTCGACGTCGATAAATAAATCGTCAATTCATATAGATCAGTAGTTCAGACAGTTTTCAAAAGCCCACTCAATCTAGTGATCAAATTTAGCGGATCATTTTAAAACCGCTATAGTCTAATTCATGCATTGGAATTTCTAGCTGATCGATTTTAGTCACATCTGCTCGTAAAGGCCCCACCAGACTGTGTTTCAGTATTTTATGAATGGCGTTTTCAGTTCCTATAATCAGCGCTTCAACTTCGCCCGTCGCTAGATTTTTCACATAGCCATTTAAACCGAGTGCAAGCGCTTGCTGCTCAAACCAACGACGGTAGCCAACACCCTGCACTTTACCTTGAATTCGCAATTTAACCGCATGCATTTTAGTCTTCATCTCCTGAATGATTGACCACATGATAAACCGCTTGGGCCATATCCTGTGCCTGCAAACCACGCATCCCCGACTGCGCCAATACATCACCTGCTAAAGCATGCAGACTTACGATTTCATGCAGATGTATTTGCTGATGGAATTGTGCTTTTAAACTTGCAATCATCCCTGCAAGCACATCTCCCATACCGCCTGTACCCATTCCTGCATTACCTGCGGTGCAAATCCAAAGCTGATCTTCAAGTATTAAGCTGCCTGCGCCTTTAAGCAGCCATTGACCTTGAAATTTTTCTTTTAAATACTGAATTGCTTGTACACGATCTGCTTCAACTTCAGCAGTAGTAATACCCAGTAATTTCGCAGCTTCACCCGGATGTGGCGTTGCATAGGTTCGTGCATTCAAATTTTTAGGTGCTTCAGCTAGAAACCATAAGGCATCGGCATCCAAAACAATTTCCAAGGTTGACTGCTGAATCAATGGAAACCATGACTGAAACTGCTGTTGTGCCCAATCGTCACGACCAAGCCCCATGCCAAAGCTAATCGCATCGACTTGATCGATCAGTTGCCGAATCGCTTCTGTAGTTAATGCATTGATATCGCGTAGCATAATATTCGGTGCGCGCGCCAAAATAGCGGTGTGATGTCGTGCATCACAAACAACCGTAACCTTACCTGCACCTGCATGGAATGCAGCCTCAGCAGCCATAATCACCGCCCCACCCATTTCAGCATGGCCACCAACAACCAAAACATGGCCATAACTGCCTTTATGACCAAAAGCTTGACGTGCAGGTAAAGTGATTTTCTGTGGCGACAAATACGCAAGTGGTTTAAGCTCAGCATCAGTCGGTATGCATGCTATCACCGAAACTTCACCTGCATATTCCTTCGCTTGACCTGTAAATAGCCCTGCTTTTAGACCCAATGCCGTAAAGGTATAATCGGCTTGAAATGCGATGGGTAAAGGCTGTCCTGTATTGGCATGTAATCCGCTTGGAATATCAATCGCAACTTTAAGTCCCGTGCATGCATTCAATCGTTGAATAATGGCTTGCCATTCGCTAGAAAGTTCACGATTGAGCCCTATACCAAATAATGCGTCGATATAAACGTCATAGTCATGCTGAAAATCAAAATGTGTATAGATCTTGAGCTTGTGATCTATCGCTTCTTGTACAGCAGAATGTAAATCTTTCGATGCTCCAATTTCAGCGGCGTAAATATCGACTTGAAAGCCTGCTTGCTGTAGGTATTGCGCTGTAAGATAGCCATCTCCTGCGTTATTGCCCTGTCCACAACATACAGCGATATTTTTTAAATTTTGCTGCTTTAACATTGGAATGAGTTGCTGAGCAATCGACCATGCGACCTGCTGCATCAGACCATAACTGCTATTGTGCTGAGCAAACCAACGCTGCTCCCAAGCTTGAATACTTTGGCTAAGATAAACAGGGCTATGGTAAACTTGCAGGCGCATTGTTTTTCCTTGTTATGATTATGGCCGCTTCAACTCCTGCACAAAAAATTCCTGTCGATCAATATGATCCAGAAACCCTAAAAGCATGGATTAAAGCACAAGCCTTAAATTTAGGTTTTTCTGATTGTGTCATCGCAAAGCCAGATGCTCAAGAGGAACTCCCTCGTTTTAAAGAATATTTAGAACGTGGTTATCATGGCGATATGAAATTCCTAGAGGAAAACCTTGAAAAACGTGCCAATCCTGCACTTTTAGTCCCCGGCACACGCAGTATTATCTGTGTCCGCATGGACTATTTGGTCGAAACCCCAAAACCACGTTATGTTCCTGATGAGCCAAATGCAGCCATCATTGCACGCTATGCACGAGGTCGTGACTACCACAAAGTCATGCGTGGTCGTTTAAAAACCTTGTCGAATATCATCCGTGAAAAAATCGGAGATTTTGAATCTAGACCCTTTGCCGACTCTGCACCAGTGTTTGAAAAATCCTTAGCTGAAAATGCAGGCATGGGCTGGACAGGCAAACACACCTTACTGATCCATAAAAAATCAGGCTCATTTTTTGTATTAGGTGAGCTGTTTACATCACTCGAATTACCTTTTGATTCTCCGGCAACCAAACATTGTGGTTCATGCACAGCCTGTATTGATATCTGTCCAACTCAGGCCATCGTTGAGCCCTATATGTTAGATGCACGTAAATGCATTGCCTACTTAACCATCGAATATAAAGGCATCATTCCTGAAGAATTACGCCGTGGCATTGGCAACCGTGTGTTTGGCTGTGATGACTGTCAACTTATCTGTCCATGGAATAGCTTTGCGCATAAAACTCAAATTGAGGACTTTTATCCACGTCATGGCCTCGACCAAGTGAGTTTATTAGATCTTTGGCAATGGGATGAAGCCACTTTTTTAAGCTGTACTGAAGGCAGTCCTATCCGACGAACAGGCTATCAAAGCTTTATGCGAAATATCGCCATTGGCTTAGGCAACGCACAATACAGTTCAAATATTGTTCAATCATTAAAAAATTCTCGCGAAAAACATGACGCGATTGTGCAAGTTCATATTGATTGGGCAATTACAGAACAAAACTCAAAAATGCTTTAAGGGTTTTCATTCTCTATTTTCCAGATCCTTACAAAGTTTTCATTTAAGCTAAAACTTAGTGACGTAATCCAAGAAAATTAATTTTTTAGCTCAAAATAAACATTGCAGCGATTGTGCTGTCATTTAGCATAACTTTGCAAGCATCTTAAATATCAAAAGTTCTTTGAAAAAGTCATTTCAATGCATTTTAGCTAAATTGCAATGTTACAAAATAGTCTTGGAAGTCTGCAAATTTTACGTATGATGATCTGCATTAGGCAGAAAATATGGATCATTTATGAGCTACCGAAATGACTGGACACATCCAGAAATACAAGAGTTGTATCAACAACCATTGATGGATTTATTATTCCAAGCACAGACCATTCACCGTGAATATTTCCAAGCCAATCATATTCAAGTCAGCACCTTACTTTCGATTAAAACCGGTAAGTGCCCTGAAGACTGTAAATATTGCTCTCAGTCTGCACATTATGACTCTGGATTAGAAGCTGAAAAACGTCTGGCTGTGGAAAAAGTCATCAATGAAGCGAAAGCTGCGCTTGCCTCAGGTTCTTCGCGTTTTTGTATGGGCGCTGCATGGCGCAATCCACATGAACGGGACATGCCCTATGTGCTAGAAATGGTGCGTGAAGTCAAAGCGCTGGGACTTGAAACCTGTATGACCCTTGGCATGCTGAATCAGTCTCAAGCAGAGCGCCTACATGAGGCAGGCTTAGATTATTACAACCATAACCTCGATACCTCTCGTGAGTATTATCCCAATGTCATTAGCACGCGTAGCTATGATGACCGTTTAACGACGCTAGACTATGTTCGCCAATCTGGAATGAAAATCTGTAGCGGCGGAATTGTGGGCTTAGGTGAAAGCCGTGATGACCGTATCGCCTTTTTGATGGAGTTGGCAACGCTGCCGATTCATCCTGAATCCGTGCCGATTAATCTCCTTGTCCCTATTCAAGGTACCCCACTTGCAGAGGTTGAGAAACTTGATGTGATCGAATGGATTCGCACCATTGCAGTCGCACGGATCATTATGCCAAAAAGCTATATTCGACTCTCTGCAGGTCGTGAATCCCTGAGTGATTCAGAACAAGCTTTGGCATTTATGGCAGGTGCAAATTCACTCTTTTCCGGTGAAAAACTGCTGACCACGCCAAATGCAGGCGAAGGCAAAGATCAGCTTTTATTTAGCAAACTCGGTTTAATCGCGGAACAGCCCAAACCAAATGCTGCACAGCTTTCAACTGATGCCATGCAAATGGCTTAAAATCTAAGCCCCGAAGTTCGGGGCTTAGTTCAATTGAATGATCAGTGATAGGTATCAAAGTGCAATGCAAGAGATGGTGCGGACAAATGAAATGGCTAAATCACCATGAGTAGGGAAAATATATCGTTTACTTAACAAAGTTATGTGCTGTTATTAAAATTCCATAGCCTGCATTTAAATAATCCCCTTCACGAATAATGTCTTGACCATTAGCATGTTGAACCACCAATTGCTGCTGAATCGCATCATAATAAAAAGATTCAAAGCAATCCTGATGTTGTAATAACCATGCAATGGTATCTGCCATATTGGCATCGACGGTATAACGCTCGGCTTGAAAATCTTTACTCATATCTGCATGAAAACTGTGGATGTGATTCTATTTTAATGATTTCAATATTGACCGGCATTAAAAAAGTGAGCTTTCGCTCACTTTTTTTTCGGCTTAGACTCTGCATTACTTTGTCACACCGCACTTACGACATTCCTTGTGCGAACCGATTTCTTCCATTTGCTCGTATTCGTAAATATGCATGCAAAATAGTTTTCTGAATAATTGAAGCATGTTGTTAAAACTCCCATTTATTTATTAATGTGCTTCTGAATATTTCGTCCTGAAATATTATGAACATGCCTAAACACGCCATAGCTAATTTATTAGCATATTTTTCCAATGAGTCAAATATCTTTACTTTAAAATGACACAATTTCGGATAATCGGTAATTTTTAAGCCTTCCTTATATTCACCTGAGTTATAAGGATTTTTATTAATATCAACATCACAGATATAGATTAATTTTCAGCAAATTTCGCACAAAAAAACTCCCCCTTAGGAGAGTTTTTTCAAATAGATGATCACATGAGTAACGTTATTCACAAGCCCAGATTTAAACGTTCTGACTGGCAAACTTCGCACGTGCAGCATGCAATTTTTTATAGCTATCAATCAGACGTAAATGACGATCTAAACCTTCAAGTTGCATATTGGTTTCAGTTAAACCGTAGAAGCGAAGACTGCCATCCATTGAACCAATCACTGCATCCATACGTTCATCACCAAACATACGACGGAAATTATGTTCATAGTCATTGAGATCTAAGTCATCGTCCAATTCAACTTCTAAAACCACATTCATGCATTGATAGAACAAACCACGTTCAACTGTATTAGTGTTGTACTGAAGGAAGGTTTCGACCAACTCTTTTGCTTCTTCAAATTCTTGTAAGGCAATATAGATCAGTAGTTTGAGCTCAAGAACCGTTAATTGGCCCCATACGGTATTGTCATCAAACTCAATCCCGATGAGCGTCACAATATCCGTGTAATCATCCACCTCAAGCTCTTCTAAGCGCTCAACCAGTGACACTAACTCGTCTTCATCTAGGCGATGAATGTTTAAAATATCTTCACGGAAGTCCAAAGCTTTGTTGGTGTTATCCCAAACCAAGTCTTCAACCAAATACACTTCAGAATAACCCGGAACCAAAATACGACATGCCGTAGCACCTAGATGCTGGTAGACCGCCATATACACTTCTTTGCCCATGTCTTCTAGAATCGCAAACATCGCTGCAGCTTCTTCCGCATTGGCATTTTCACCTTCAGATGTGAAATCCCACTCTACAAAATCATAGTCTGATTGTGCGCTAAAGAATTTCCAAGATACCAAACCACTTGAGTCAATAAAGTGTTCTACAAAGTTATTTGGCTCAGTGACTGCATTCGAGCTAAACGTTGGTTTTGGTAGATCGTTTAGACCTTCAAAGCTTCGGCCTTGTAGAAGCTCGGTTAAGCTACGCTCTAAAGCTACTTCGAGTTTAGGGTGCGCACCAAAAGATGCAAAAACCCCACCAGTACGTGGGTTCATTAAGGTTACGCACATCACAGGGTACTGACCACCAAGTGAAGCATCTTTTACCAATACAGGAAAACCTTGTTCTTCTAAGCCTTGAATACCCGCAACAATACTTGGATATTTGGCTAAAACCTCTTCTGGTACATCTGGTAGAGCCAATTCACCTTCTAAAATCTCACGTTTGACCGCACGCTCAAAGATTTCCGATAAACATTGCACTTGAGCCTCAGCCAAGGTATTCCCTGCACTCATCCCGTTTGACAAGTATAAATTTTCAATCAAGTTTGATGGGAAATACACTGTTTCACCATCAGACTGACGTACAAATGGCAGAGAACAAATACCGCGTGCTGTATTTCCTGAATTGGTGTCATATAGATGTGTGCCTAATAACTCATTTTCTGGGTTATAAATTTCACGCGTATAGTCATCTAAGATTTCAGTAGGTAACTCGCCTTCTGGGCCGGGTTGGAACCATTTTTCATCTGGGTAATGTACAAAGTCAGCATTGGCAATCTCTTCACCCCAGAACTGGTCGTTATAGAAGAAGTTGCAATTGAGACGTTCAATAAATTCACCCAAAGCCGAAGCTAATGCGCTTTCTTTGGTTGAGCCTTTACCATTGGTAAAACACATTGGCGATTGTGCATCACGAATATGTAGAGACCAAACATTCGGCACGATGTTACGCCATGACGCGATTTCAATTTTCATGCCTAAACCAGCCAAAATACCTGACATATTGGCAATGGTTTCTTCTAATGGCAGATCTTTACCCGGAATAAACGTGGTACTGTCTGACGCTAAATTTGGCATAAGTAAAGCTTGTGCATCTGCATCAATGCTTTCTACTTCTTCAATGACAAACTCAGGACCAGTTTGAATCACTTTTTTAACCGTGCAGCGGTCAATTGAACGTAAAATGCCTTGACGGTCTTTTTCAGAAATATCCGCAGGTAGTTCAACTTGAATTTTGAAAATTTGCTTATAGCGGTTTTCAGGATCAACAATATTGTTTTGAGATAAACGAATATTGTCTGTCGGAATGTCTCGCGCCGCACAATACACTTTTACAAAATACGCTGCACATAATGCTGATGACGCTAAAAAGTAGTCGAATGGTCCGGGAGCAGAACCATCACCTTTATAGCGAATAGGTTGGTCGGCAATTACCGTGAAGTCATCAAATTTGGCTTCTTGTCGAAGGTTATCGAGATAATTAACCTTAATTTCCATGTGGGCACCTAAATATTCTTATGTGTCAGTGCAACACATAAAAATGAAAACATAAGCCGAATAACTGTAGGACATTGACTTAAAAATGTGAGGCCAGTACCAATCTAAGCGCTGTTGGGCACGGTACTGACAAGAATGGGCATTATTATAAGGTTATTTTGACTGTTTGATAACTTTTGTCGTGATTTACATCACGATAGGATTCGACACTTTGTGCATTTTGGTCGAATCCAAGCTCAACTGCTGCAACTACAGCCAATTTGTTGTGTTAGTGTGCAGCCGTGAAGAAAAAGGCTTGTCTTTTAAAAAAATCTTCGCTAGTATGCTTTGCGTCTGAACTTGTTGATAAATAACACATTCAGAATATAGGGCCTATAGCTCAGTTGGTTAGAGCAGCGGACTCATAATCCGTTGGTCCACAGTTCAAGTCTGTGTGGGCCCACCATATAAAACAACCCCTTACGTGCATTAATCGTGAGGGGTTTTTTAATGTTAAAAGCTAAGTAAAGTTTGTCTAAGCCTTTAAAAGATATGGCAGATAACATATAGATACGTACAAAACTTCAAGTCAACTTGAGTAAGCTACGATTGGTTAATACGAGAAGTAGGTTATAAAGAAATACATTCAAGAAAAATTTAAAAGCTTAAGTTCTAGATACCCTTAAATAAAGTCACGATTTGTTATACTTAAAAGGTATTATTTTATTCATTATAAGCAAATGTTTTTTGATTCATGACATTTAGAAATACTATATATTTCACACTTTAAAAGCACAAATATTAAGACTCAACCTGTTCAGGCTTTCTTAAGTCCAAATAAAACTCAACAATTGACCAAATAACAATCAAAGCAAACATAGCAACAGCGAATAACACAGCAGTTAAATAAATCATGCTTGAGTTCTCCGTTAGAAAACGAGTTAAGACCAACAGGTTAAAAATTTTAACCTACGACAAAAGTCTAATAAGAATTTCTGACGGTGCCTAGCCATATTTAGTAAATTTTTAAGAGTATTTTTATCTATGATGATAGCTTTGCTATATAAAATTTAACCGATTTATTGCTAAAAAGTATAATTCTTCAATCCCCCCTTCTTATTCCGATTTGAAATATATGCATAATTCAGATCAAAGCTCACTTAAATCCTCTTGACTGATGATCCAAACAAGCAGAAATTACACCTTTTTAAAATCACCGTACCACCGACTATGTTGAAAAAGTTTATTGGCGAATCTGCATTTAAATTGGCAGGCTGGAAATACCACGTAGAGCCTGATGTTTTAGAAAATAAACAAGTGATCGTCGGCTTTGAACACACCTCAATGATGGATGCTGTTCTTTCACTGGCCCTTTGCCAAATTTACGACATTAAAATTCACACGCTGATTAAAAAAGAACTCTTTAAAGGTCCATTTAAACCTGTTCTTGAAGCGATTGGCGGTATTCCTGTAGACCGTAAAGCCAATAAAGACATCGTGACTCAAATGGTTGAGCATTTTGAAGCCAATGAAAAATTTAATTTAGTCATTGCTCCAGAAGCGACACGAGCAGAACGTGGTGAAGCACGAAAACCGATTCGCACAGGCTTTTGGTATATCGCTAAAGCTGCAGGTGTGCCAATTGTATTAATGTATGCCAACTCAAAAACCAAACAAGGCGGTATTTTCGGTAAGATTTACCCAACTGACCTCGATCACGATTTAGCTTTAATTAAGCAGCTCTATAAAGATAAAGTAGGTTTAGACATCGTGATCCCAGAACCTAAAAATAAAGACTAAGTGCCATTCACGTTTTTTTAAGATATACGTACTTAAAGATATAAATGTATCGTGCTCCATGCATTGTACATTTATATCTTCCTTTTATAACAAGATCACCTCGCTCCTTTCAGCCCAATTCTCATCATAAGAAAAATTACAGTACGAGCGTTTAGACATTTCGCATTATTTTCTCAAATTTGGATATTTTTTTTTCAACTACTCAATTCCTGAAATCCAGCACTTTCACACAAAAAAGCCATTATGGTAGAATTTGCTCAATTTGATAGGCATAAGGCCAATCTACAAGGAGCATATTTCGCATGGCGGGTCATTCCAAGTGGGCTAATACTAAGCATCGTAAAGCAAAACAAGATGCGAGCCGCGCTAAAGTATTCACAAAATTTATCCGTGAAATCGTGACAGCTGCACGTTTAGGCGGCGGTGATGTAGCGTCTAACCCACGTTTACGTGCTGTTGTTGAAAAAGCATTAGTTGCAAACATGACACGTGACACCATTAATCGTGCGATCCAACGTGGTGTGGGCGGTGAAGAAAATGCTGATCTAAAAGAAGTCACTTACGAAGGTTATGGCGTTGGTGGTGTTGCTGTCATCATTGAAACAATGACTGACAACTTGAACCGTACTGTTCCTGACGTTCGTCACTGTTTCTCTAAAACTGATGGTAATTTAGGTACTGCAGGTTCAGTGGCTTATATGTTTACCAAACGTGGTGAGATTACTTTTGAAGATGTTTCTTTAGAAGATCAAATCATGGACATCGCTTTAGAAGCGGGTGCTGAAGACATCGAAGTGGACGAAGAAGAAATTTTAGTTATCACTACACCGGAAACTTTCGGTGAAGTTCAGGATGCGCTAGCAGCAGCAGGTTTAAAATCTGATAACGCCGAAGTGGTGATGAACCCTTCAACTAAAGCGTTAATTTCAGATATCGAACAAGCGAAAAAAATCATCAAAATGATTGATATGTTTGAAGATCTTGACGACGTTCAAAACGTATATACCAACGTTGAATTCACCGATGAAGTAATGGCTGAGTTAGAAGCTCTATAATTCAATCGAGTGAAGTATAAAACGCACCCTTCGGTGCGTTTTTTATTGCCTAGCTTTCAACTGTTTGAGTTTATATATGAGGGCTGCATTTAAACCTTATTTAATAAGCCATTACAGTTAAAAACATTATATTGTTTAATTACAAAGCTCGAATGTAATGCAACTACGTGTTCAATTTTACCAATGCGCTTGAGTAAAATTTCACTATAGTTTTCCATATCCCGTGCAACGACTTCCACAATAAAATCGGCAGACTGCCCTGTCACTAAAAATGCATTAATGACTTCTGGGATACTTTCTAATTCTTCTAAAAATTTAGCAAAGGTGTCTGTATCATGCTTACTCAAAGACACCTGCAGCAGCACATGCAAACTAAAGCCCAGTTTTTGATAATTAATTTCACGTTTTAGACCACTGATAATATTGTGATCAATCAATTGTTTGATCCGACGATGAACTGAACTGACCGATAAATTCACCCGCTCAGACAGTTCATTTAAATTGACATCTTCATGGGTCAAAATTTCTAAAATTTGTTTATCAAAACGGTCTAGTTCCATCAGTCTACTCCAGCCATTTTTGAAAACAGTGTTGATGATCATGATTCATCAAACGCCTGCTGTCATTTTCAATGTTATTTTAAGTTTTAAAATCAGCATTTATGTGCAAGTTTTCTCATGTATAGCATGATTTATTAAAAATAATAAAGCTCATATGCATTATGAACATAATAATTTGCATAAATGTCGTGTTTAAATGAATGTTTTTTCATCAAAGTTTAGTTTTTATATTCTAAATGACGTCTTTAGACAACTTACCAATAAAGCTTCTCGATGCATTCCATTGATCTGAATAAATCAATTTCAGATAAAAGGGAAAGATATTTTATTTATATTTTTCAATTTTTTATTTTTACTTTATTTTTCAATGTGCGCTCTATTTCACATTTCATTTTTTTCACTTATTTACTTGGTTTGGTAATTACATTAAAAAATAGCGGCGGTTCATAAATATACAAAAAAACAAAAACGGAAGAATAAACATGGCAATTAAATCACTGAGTTCACTCAGCTCAAAATTAAGTTCTGTACTAAGTCCTTCCCTACAGCTCAGTACAATTAGCAGCACGGTCAGTAACCTACTTAGCCCACTTAAACCTACAACCAATATCACGGATACACTGACAGGATTATTGGGTAATTTAGGTGGCACAAAGTCTTTTGATTTTAGCGCACTGACTAAATCGCTTCCGCAAGTGATTAGCACGATTCAAAGTCTTACATCCAATAACGGTTCAAATTCGGATGCACTCAAGACATTGATGACAACATTACAACCGCTCCTACAAAACTTAGGTAGCAACGCTGGCTCAACAGAGATGAATCAGTTGGTTCAATCCTTACCTACCATTGTCAACAGCTTGCAAAGTTTACTGAGTAGCACCAATAATCAAGCCAATCTTCCTGACAATATCAGCAGCGCTGTAAATGCCATCAAACCACTGCTTGCTATGCTTGGAAGCGCAACTGGGTCAACTGATTCAACGCAAATTATCAATACACTCAGCCAAGTTTTAGAATATTCGCAACCCATTATTCAGATGATTGGGAGTTCGTCTTCTGGAAACATCGACTTTGGGCAAATTGCACAAGGTGCAACGACTGCCCTCCTACCTTTATTAGCCTCAATCAATAAAGATAACTCTTCTATTGATATGGAACAGTTGAGTCATGCTTTACCGACTGTGATTGGAAGTGTGACCAATCTAGTGACTGCCATTTCTTCAGCCAACCAAGGGAATATCCCTGAGACTATTTCAGAGGTGATCAAAGGACTTAATCCGCTGTTAGATTTGTTGGCAAAAAGCGATGTCATCGATACGGATCAGGCTCAAACCGTCAAAGCAATTTATGATGTATTAAATAGCGTGAGCACCATTTTGGATGTGGTCAACAATCCATCCTTACTGACGCTTTCAACTGATTTAAATCAAGTAATTGACTCGTTGAAACCAGTCATTGCTCTGATGGACAGTAATGGTGAAGCGACTCAGTTCCTCGATCAACTGACCATTCCAAATCTTGGCGATTTACTTGGCAATCTTGCTCCTGAAAAAATTGATCTGGGTTCTATTTCGGATCAGTTCAACCAATTGACTGAAAACCTCACAGGCCAATTACCGAATATTAATGACCTATTGGAAAATTTAGGTTCTGCTCAAGGTGATTTTGATATCTCCACCATCATCCCAAGTATTAAAGATGCGATAGGCAATATCTTCTACCCGGTTATGCCGCTGAATACTTTACAAGCCGATAGTATCAGTCCAGTGCTGAATATTTTAGACATTCAACAACAAAGCTATATTTAAGGATTGAATGTCTGATGAAAAAGCGCGCCGTTGGGCGCGCTTTTTTAAAGCAATATGACGCAAAGTTTTCATATAAAGGGTTTATACACCACGCCAATCTACCCGTGCATTCCGTTCTGTTTGGTATATACGTTGCACATATTGACCTAAAGGCAAATCGCTCAAATAGGCTTTATAAGCTTTAAACTCTTCTGACAAGCTTTCACCATGCTCTTTTTCCCACGGTGTCCCGACAATCTCTAATAACGGCGCCAACATTGAACACACTGCAATATCAGCCAAACCTAATCGGTCGCCTACAAAATAACGCCCACCTCGTTCGATCAGACGTTGATTTAAATCAACCACAATTTCATCCAATCGTTCACGAGATGCCGCAACCTTTTCCGTATCTAATTGATAACCTTTTGAAACCAGTGCCTTTATAATGGGCTTGGAATATTTCTCAAACTGACGTAAATAGCCCTTTTCACCAATTAAAATATCAAGCGATTCTTCACTTTCATTTAATGCATGTGCCAAACCCCAACGGCGCACATGCTGCCCTAACTCAATGGAAAGTTCATTAATTTCCAAAGCATCTTCACGCAGTTTGACATCTGGACGGATCAGACTATGTTCGGGGTAGGTCGCATCCAAGTAAAAGGCGATTTGAGTTGAATCTGCAACCCAATGATCTTGATCACGTAAAATCGGTAATTTGTTTTGCCCTGTTTTAAGCTGTGCAAATGCACGATGCACACCCGGCATTAAATTATGAGCCACATAATCCAACTCTTTGTGATCGAGTAACCAGCGCGCCTTTTCACAAAAATGTGAGAGTGGAAACTGGTAGAGAGTTCGCATAAATGCTCCAAGTTTTTGTTGTAACTGTGGTTTATAAAACCCAGTAATTTTATAGGGATACTTTAGTCACTGTGTTATTGAAACACAATGTCATTTTTGCACCTATTCTGCATCCGTAGTGCAACTTAAGCTTTATTCAGACGTGAATTCATCTCTATCTCTGCGCGATTCAATAAGATATACATTCTCCTGCCCATATCACCTGACTTTATTATGGCTTTCATGTAAAATCATCCACAATTTTTTTATAATACTTTGTGAGTTATTTCATGGGTTTTAACTGTGGTATTGTCGGCCTGCCGAACGTTGGTAAATCAACGCTTTTCAACGCATTAACCAAAGCTGCGATTGCTGCTGAAAACTTCCCATTCTGTACAATTGAGCCAAATACTGGGATCGTACCTGTACCTGACCCACGTATGGATAAACTTGCTGAAATTGTAAACCCACAACGTGTTGTCCCAACCACGATGGAATTTGTGGATATCGCAGGTCTTGTTGCTGGTGCATCTAAAGGTGAAGGGCTTGGTAACCAATTCTTAGCTAACATTCGTGAAACGGATGCTATTGCACATGTTGTACGTTGTTTTGAAGACGAGAATGTCATTCACGTAAATGGCAAAATTGATCCACTTGACGATATCGCAACAATCAACACTGAACTTGCACTTGCTGACTTAGAAGCTGTTTCTAAAGCAATTACACGTCTAGCAAAATCTGCAAAAGGTGGCGATAAAGAAGCGATTGCGACCAAAGCTGTTTTAGACAAAATCTTACCTTTACTGGATGAAGGTAAACCTGCGCGTGCAGCTGACCTTGATGAAGATGAACGTAAATTGGTGCGTGGTTATGGCTTCTTAACCCTTAAACCAACCATGTATATTGCCAACGTTGCAGAAGATGGTTTCGAAAATAACCCTCATTTAGAAGCAGTACAAAAATTAGCTGCTGAAGAAAATGCAATTGTGGTTCCACTTTGCAACCAAATCGAAGCAGAAATTTCATTACTTGAAGATGAAGACCGTGCGGAATTCCTTGAAGCTTTAGGCATGGAAGAACCTGGTCTAAACGTGGTTATTCGTGCAGGTTATGGCTTACTCGGCCTTCAAACTTACTTCACAGCGGGTGTACAAGAAGTTCGTGCTTGGACAGTAAAAATTGGTGCAACTGCACCTCAAGCTGCTGGTGTCATTCACACTGACTTCGAAAAAGGCTTTATTCGTGCTGAATGTGTTGCCTACAACGACTTCGTTCAATACAACGGTGAAGCTGGCGCTAAAGAAGCAGGTAAATGGCGTTTAGAAGGTAAAACATACATCGTTCAAGATGGCGATGTTTTACACTTCCGTTTTAACGTATAAAACAGTACTCATAAGAAGCCAGCAATTTGCTGGCTTTTTTAATTTCAGGCAAAAGCTCAAGCCAAAAAATAAGCATATTTAAAAACTTAAAACCTGCTTAAAAACAAAATTATATCGACACGAATACATGATTTGGTTGCCGAGTCACCACAGTGCAACGACTTAAATCTCTACCGTTCTGCTATAAATTTATTCATAGGCACTAATGCCTATTTTCATAGAACAATAGCAATGAAAAAAATCAGCACAATTCTAACAGCAGGTATCTTTACAATGCTTAGTGCAACTGCGTTTGCATGTCCACAAGGCACCACACTTACAGGTGGTACAGGTGCAAACCATAAAGGTGGTACTTGTGTTTCCATTGCTAAAGATGCAAAACATCAGGAACGTACTGCTACACATGCAGCACAAGTTGCGCAGCATGATGCAAAAATCGCTCGACACGATGCAAAACAAGCCAGCCAATTGGCTCAGAGTAAAGTGAAACATAATCAAAAATTAGCAAAACATGATGCAGCTCAAGCACAGCATCTTGCAACACAAGCAAAATCAGAAGCTAAAACTTCAGCCCATGCTGCCAAAGCAGCAAATACTGACGCAAAAGCAAAAATCGCTGCACAAAAGGTGGCAGTGGAACAACATAAAACTGCTGTGAAATCCTAAACAGTTGAGAATCAACACATCGCAAAAAAAAAGCCGGAATTATCCGGCTTTTTTATTCAAATCATTTATGGGTGAGCAATATGTAATGCTTTTGCATCCATCTCTGCGCGCTGTCTTCTTGCTTCTGTCAGCATGCGTTGTTCAAGCTCTTTACGAAAGCCTAGTAGAAACACAAACTCTGCTAGGACAAATAAAGGCCCTATGGCCAAGCCAATGACATCATCCATAAACGCAGGCTTTTTCTTTTCATAATAATGACCGATAAATTGGATGATCCAACCCACTACAAAGATCCCCACACTCCAGATCAACCATGACATAAGGCTCATTTTTGCGATCATTAAGGCTAAAGGATACGTGACGGCAAATACCAATAGCATGATCAAACTGAAAATTTTATCTAAACTCAGGTAATAAATGACACTAGCAATAATCAACAACAATGCAAGGGTCAGTTCAACACCTGAAATCACCAGCCCTGCCCGTGCGGTTAGACACATAATCGAAAATACAATAAGCGGAATACCCACAAAATGCGTTAGCACATTTTTTCGATCCAAATGATATGCTGCATATTGGCTTAGCAGCCTTTCAAGTTTGCTCATTAACTTACTCCTTGTTCATTCACTCATTTCACTATATAAAAAATGCATCAATAAAGTTGTCAGCTAATAGACAAGTTGGACCATAAAATAAGGATATGCTGTGCTGGACGCTCAATATGTGCATCAACTCAATAAAAATGTGTGGTATTCAGGCTTAAATGTTTCCTTCCAAGACTTTATCTACCACCATGCCCTGACCTTAACTTTCGAAAAAGACGCACGTGTTTTTTTATCAGGACAGCGTTTTAATGGTATGTATGCGGTCTTAGAAGGCGCAGTTCGCTTAGGCTATATTGATATTCATGGCAAAGAAGCGATTGCCGCCATTGCTGAGCCGATTATGTGGTTTGGCGAAATATCCTTGGTTGACCAATTACCACGTTCTCACGATGCCATCTGCACCAAAAAGTCCACCTTATTACACTTACCGGCTCAAGCAATTCAGCAATTATTACAACAACACCCTGAGTTTTGGTTTCATATTGCCCAGCTCACCAGTCAAAAACTTCGCTATGCCTTTATGGAACTCATAGCCTTACAAACGCAAAGTTTAAGTCAACGTCTCGCACAGCGTCTGCTGTTTATTTTAAATGGATATGGAAATCATTTGGAAATTGAGCAACACACCATATATATCTCGCAGGAACAACTCGCGCAACTGATGAATTGCTCAAGACAATCAGTCAATCAGGAGCTTCAGCAGTTGGAAAAAATACAGGTGCTTCGTGTTGCGTTTAAACAAATTGAAGTTTTAGATCTAGCGCAGTTACATCAGATTGCTCATGCACTTCCTGTGCATGATGTCTGACATTTGTGATTTAAATAAGTGCATTTAATTGCACCAGAATGATTCTTTATAGTTATTTTGCTTTTATTTGTGGCACTTCACTTTATCGAGTTTTGATCAAGACAATAATTGGCAAACATTTACACTGTCAAAACCATTTGTACATGCTGCAACTTCTTGAGTTGATGCTTCTGATTTGTCTTCAGTCGCTGCTTGTACATTGACTGCTGTAGTCAAAACAGCCAAAACCGACAACATCATTAATGTTTTTTTCATCTTAATCACCTATTCAACGTCTTTAATTTAATTTACATACTTCATCTTTTACGCAGTTATTTTTACACACTTTATCAAATAATGATAATTTTAATTTTTTATCACATTATCCATACTTTGTATTATTAATATTTTAAAAATATTAATTAAAGAGAAAGTCAGACGACTAGCGTTCTAAAATGGGGAGTTTTTAACAATAAATTTTTCTCAAAAGATATTTTTACAATTCATTATCAATGCTTTATCTATTTAAATTCAAAAAATAAACATGCAAATTTGAAACTAAGCTCAACGCAAAGACAGCGGTCTGATTTATTTTTTATATGAAATAGCGATACTTTTAGGAGAAATTTCCAATCCTCTCTTATAGATTTATTCTTGTTTTTTGATATTTTCCAAAAAAAAGCAGTGAATCTTCACTGCTTTGATCGGGTTAAACGCCTACTTTTTTCGGATCGGTATTTCCGAGTTCAGGGTTTTCAATCGCACCTTTGCATTGATTTTTATCACGCTCATAATCAGCTTGCTTCTGTGCAACAGTCGAACTCTGATCAATACTTTCACGCGCCCAAATTTCCAGACTTGTCAAAGCCTTACGACACAGCGCGTATTTTCCTTCAGTCACAGAATCGGTCATTTTGACATTGATACGCCATTCGGTACTCAATTTACGCGCTGGAACACGGACTTTCTCTTCCATCTGATCGACTTGCTTTGTATAAACAATCGGATCGACTTCATTGATAAACGCCCAAGCTTTGGCAGCATACTCCGTTGCATCATTGGTTAATTTGGGTGCTGCTTTAATTTCAACTTGAGCTTGTTCAGCTCCATCATTACCACAGGCCTGCAACAACACCGTGCTGCTCAATAATGAAACAATCAGTATCCCACGCATCTTTAACCTCTGCATATCCGGCTCATTTCAGCAAACATATTCGGCAATATGCTAGTGAATTCGAGTACAATACTCAATCATCATTTGACCTGTTGTTCAACTCTTTCAAAGGTGTGTCGTGTCTGAGCACAAACTTCCTACAGTTCAGCCTGCGGGTTTTTGGCAAGGTGCTAAAGATAGTCAAGCCATTATCTTTACCTATCTTCCTGTTTCTTTTGCATTTGGGGTTTCTGCGACTCAATTTGGTTTCACTGCGTGGGAAGCCTTATTTTTATCTTGCTCTATGTATGCAGGTGCCAGTCAGTTTCTCGTCGTTGCTTTACTGGGAAGTGGAACATCCATTTGGATGACTGCACTCACTGTGATTGCTCTCGATATACGCCATTTGCTCTACGGTCCTGCTTTACAAAACCTGATTCAAGACCGACTCAATTTAAAGAAAACGGCAGTTTGGGCTTGGGGTTTAACCGACGAAGTTTTTGCATCAGGTATGATTAAACTGTCGCAACGTCGTCAAGAATGGTCAGAATCTTGGATGTTAGGACTCAGCTTATTTAGTTGGCTGTCATGGGCAACAGGCTCATTTTTAGGCGGTTTATTTGCCGATCAAGTCAGCAACCTTCCACAATTTTTACAAGCCGCACTCGACTTCCTGCTGCCTGCATTGTTTTTAAGCTTTTTACTTGCCGCATTTGAGAAAAAACATACATTTGTGGTCACGGTTACAATTATTGTTTCTGCGATTGCCTGCTACTTTATCGACTTGTCTGCTGCGATTTTTATCGGTATTTCTTCTGGTATTTTTGCCGGTTTATTCAAACATTATGTCTTAAAAAAACCTGATCCTGAACATATGGGTGAAGCATCATGAATCTAGAAATTATCCTGGTCGGGATCTTGGTCGGGATTGCGAATTTTGCATCACGGTTTGGGCCATTCTTTGTAATTCAGAAATTTCAGCAAGGTTCACAGCAGCGTGGTTCTTTATGGCTCAAAATCGCTTTGGGCTCGATTGGTATTGCCGCAATTAGTTCAATGTTGGTGGTTGCAACCTTACCGCCGCTGCTTGAAACTCCAAATAAAAGCTTTGCCATGTTAGTTGGATTTGCTGTGCTTGCAGGCTTGTATTTCAAGTTTAAAAAAATTGTCCCTGCTACACTGACTGCGGCACTGACTTACGGCTTAGTCTATACCTATATACCTTTTCATCTCTAAAGCTGAGTCAGCGACAATCCAAATAAAAACCTCAAGCACAAGCTTCTTCAGCCTGTGCCTTTTAATTAGCAATATTTATGAGATAGTCAACGCATAACATAAAAATCTAGCGAAACCCCATAGATGGCAAAGTACCATTGTATTCAAGGCAAAATTTATATTCATTCTAGACAACCATCTGAATTGAGTTGGGGACTGCAAAAGCCCATCGAAAGCGTATATTTGAATGCTTCATTCAAAGCCAGCTATTCAGTGCTAATTTCTGCGCTGTACATTGCCAATCTACAGATCAGATCCGCGCCATCTATATAGAGAAAAATCAACAAAAAATGATTGTGGGTTTATATAACTGCACACAGCAGATTCTGCACTTACATCCACGTCGCCTGATGTTTTCACACATATCGATGCCTCGTCTGTTCAGCAATTTTCTGCAGCTGATCGGCTTCTTATTGGTTTTTCTATTGTGCATTTTCAGCCTCAGTTCATGGCTCAATTCATCATTTCACCTTCTATCGGTAGCTGCAGACGCACTCTATTTCACTGCCATTTTAATTAGCTTAATATTGATTTTATGCATATGCGCCGTACCACTGCTCGGATTGCTGTACTGGCCCAACTTCCGCCAAACATCTGTGCAGCTTTGTGCGCTTCAATGTGCAAATTTGGATATTGAGCCATTCCCTGCATCTGTAAAAAATGCAGGTATATTTAAAGTGAATTTAAATAAAAAACAACTAATTACCACTTTTTAAAGATTTTAACAGATAAATAATTACACGAACGCTCCCCCATAAAGATATAAAAAAAATTGTTGGACAATATCATTTATTTATGTGAACACTCTCTTATCTCTCGAACAAGTTCTGCTATGCTTAAATTCCCATAAAATCAAGCATGGATGATTTACATGAGCGTCACTATTGGTACTCCACTTCAGTCTTCAGCGTATAAAGTCTTACTGTTAGGTTCTGGTGAACTCGGTAAAGAAGTTGTGATTTCATTGCAACGTTTGGGTGTAGAAGTTCATGCTGCCGATCGTTATGACCATGCTCCTGCCATGCAAGTTGCACATTTTTCTCATACTTTAAATATGGCAGATCCTGAGGCACTTAAAGCTTTAATTTCTCAAGTGAAGCCTCATTTGATTGTTCCTGAAATTGAAGCTATTGCGACTCAAGTTTTAGTCGAGATCGAAGAACAAAATATTGCCACTGTCATTCCTTCTGCAAAAGCTGTCAACCTGACGATGAACCGTGAAGGGATTCGCCGTCTAGCTGCCGAAGAGCTTGGACTCCCGACTTCAGCCTACCGATTTGCCAATACCCTTGAAGCGTTCCGTGCTGCATGCGATGACATTGGCTATCCAAACTTTGTTAAGCCTGTCATGTCTTCTTCGGGTAAAGGACAGTCACGTGTAAAAAGCTTTGATGAAGTCGATGCTGCTTGGGAATATGCACAAACAGGTGGACGTGTAAATCAAGGTACAGTGATTGTGGAATCACAAATTGACTTTGACTTTGAAATCACCCTGCTGACTGTTCGTGCAAAAAATGCAGAAACAGGTGAAATTGAAACATCATTTTGCGACCCGATTGGCCACCGCCAAGACGCTGGTGACTATGTAGAAAGTTGGCAGCCACAACTCATGACTGCTCTTGCTTTAGAGGAAGCCAAGCGTATTGCCAATAAAGTAACCATTGCATTAGGTGGATGTGGCATTTTTGGGGTGGAACTGTTTGTCAAAGGCGATAAAGTATGGTTTAGTGAGGTATCACCTCGTCCACACGATACAGGCCTTGTCACGCTTGCATCGCAATTCCAAAGCGAATTCGAACTGCATGCACGTGCCATTCTTGGTCTGCCTGTGAATACTGCTCGACACAGTACTGCTGCGAGCGCAGTCATCTATGCAGGCGTGGATGATACCAATTTATCATTTACTGGCTTAAATCTTGCTTTGGCTAATCCAGACACCGATTTACGCCTCTTTGGTAAACCAGAAGGCTTTAAACGTCGCCGTATGGGCGTAGCAACAGCACGCGCTGAAACCACAGATCACGCGCGTGAACTTGCTCAACATGCTGCACAACAAGTCAGTGTTCAACAAAACTAAGTTTGTAACACCTTAACGGACCACTGTTCATGATCAATACGCTTCCTCTGCTGAATTACATTAAAAGTAACCACGACATTCAGGCGATTAACCAATGGCGCTCAGATGTTGAAAATCAGCTACAGGAATGCTTTGAAAATGGACAGTCGATTCGTGATGTGATTTTGGCTCGTTCGAATCTAATCGATGAAGCCTTAAAGTTCTTATGGACACATGCTGAACTCGACCAAACCGATCTCGGTTTATTTGCTGTCGGTGGCTATGGTCGCCGCGAAATGCTGCCTTACTCCGACGTCGATATCATGATTTTGTCTGAAGATGAAATCAGCCCAGAACAAGAAAAACTCATCTCCAGCTTTATTTCAACTCTTTGGGATGTTGGTAATTTCAAACCGGGCATCAGTGTGCGTACTATTAATGATTGTGTTGCTCAAGCCACCAATGATTTAACTGTAGCAACAGCTTTGATTGAAGCACGTTTGATTGTGGGCAATGAACACCTAGCCAAATGGCCACGCCGTATCGTGTCACAGACATGGACGGATAAAACCTTCTATGATGCCAAAATGCAAGAGCAAGCCAAACGCTATGCTCAACATAACAATACCGAAAGCAACTTAGAACCCGATATTAAAAATGCGCCCGGCGGTATCCGTGATATCAACCAAATCGGATGGATTGCTAAGCGTCATTTCCGTGTCAATCGCATCTATGACCTTGTACATTTGGGTTTTATTTCAGAGTTTGAACTTGGCGTTCTTGAAGAAACAGAAAGCTTTCTTTGGGAAATTCGTCATCATTTACATCGCTTAACCAAGCGCGACGAAAACCGATTATTGTTTGATTATCAACGTGACATTGCCGCTAAATTTGGCTATCAACGTGAAGAAGGTAAATCACCGAATTATCCAATCGAACAGTTCATGAAACGTTACTACCGTAGCGCTCAGCAAGTGACGACGTTAAATGAAATGCTCTTGGCTTATTTTAATGAATCTGTCATTACGCCACGCTTGCCTGACTATGAACGTAAAATTGAAGAGATCAATGCTAACTTCAAATTAGTCGATGGCAAATTAGCGGTACAGCATCATAAAATTTTCTCTGAAAATCCAAGTGCTATTCTAGAAATTTTCTACCTCTTGGCGAATCGTCCAGAAATTGAAGGGATTCGTGCCCGAACTTTACGTCTATTGTCTCTTGCGGCAAAACGTATTGATCAAAACTTCCGTGACAATCCTGCACATCAAGCCTTATTTATGGCGATCATTCGCTCACCCTACCGTTTATATGACACCATGGTGGCAATGAAACGGTATGGCGTGCTCGGCAACTATATTCCTGCCTTTGGGCAAATCATGGGACTCATGCAGTACGACTTATTCCATATTTATACAGTCGATGCCCACACCCTATTATTACTACGTAATTTAAACCGTTTTAAAGAACCTGAATTTGCCAAGGACTTCCCTGTCGTTAGCTCCGTATTCCAACGACTGGCGCGCCGTGACATTGTATATTTAGCGGCAATTTTCCATGATATCGCCAAAGGTCGTGGTGGTGACCATAGTGAACTTGGTGCTGCGGATGCAATTGATTTCTGCCGTACCCATGGGTTTACTGAACGTGAATGTAACCTTGTCGCATGGTTGATTCAAAACCATCTATTGATGTCCGTTACTTCTCAGAAAAAAGACATTTCCGATCCAGATGTGGTGAAAGAATTTGCTGAGAAAATGGGTGATATGGAACATCTCGACTATCTCTACACCTTAACAGTTGCTGATATCAACGCAACCAATCCGACACTTTGGAATACATGGCGTGCATCACTCATGCGCCAACTGTATACACAAGCGCGTGATGTGATTCGTTCAGGTTTGGGTCGTCCTGTAGACTATCCAATGCTGATCGAAGACACCAAATTTGCAGCCAGTGAACTGTTAGTCAATGATTTTGCGCTCTATGATGTAGAAACCGTTTGGCAAGAACTCGGTGATGAATATTTCCTGAAAGAATCTGCCGATGAAATCGCATGGCATACGCGCGCCATTTTAAAACATGGCAATAATGCAGAACCATTGGTGATGATGCGAGCACATCGCAAATTCGCACAAGATGCGGTACAGATCTTTATTTACACCCAAGATCAGCCTAACTTGTTTGCAACCACAGTGGCTATTTTGGACAGAATGAATCTAGACGTTCAGGATGCTCGAATTATCACTGCATCCACTGCATTTAGTTTGGACACTTATGTTGTACTTGACCGTTTTGGCACCTTATTAACAGATCCTGAACGTGAGCAAACTGTTATTGAAGCGCTCAAAAAAGCCTTAAGCCAATCTGATAAGTATCCAGGCCTGATGCAACGTCGTATCCCACGTCAACTGCGTCATTTTGATATTGAAAATACCGTGAGTATTTCTTTTAATGAAGCGCTTCAACAAAATATGGTTGAAATTGCGACACTTGACCATCCGGGCTTACTTGCTAAAGTTGGTGGTTTATTTATGATGCAAGGTCTAGATATTCACTCTGCGAAAATTGCAACGCTCGGTGAACGTGCTGAAGATATTTTCTATGTCACTAAAAAAGATGGCTCACCTATGAGTGATTCAGAAGCGGAAACGTTTGCTGCACAATTAAAGTCAGCACTTGATGAAGCTTCGAATCAGGTTTGTAGTCATCATTAACTTAAATTGATCGGTATCCATTCCATGAACTCCAGTTTGTCATTATTGCACCCTTATCCATTTGAAAAGCTAAATAAGCTATTTCAGGATGTGAAACCCGCAGAGTTGCCTTTGATTCCCCTATCGATTGGTGAGCCAAAGCATCCTGCACCGGAGTTTGTGAAACAGGCTATTATTGATAATTTTCAACACTTATCAACTTACCCAAACAGCAAGGGTTTACCTGAGCTTCGCACAAGTATTGCAAATTGGTTAACCCGTCGCTTTAAACTCAATAGCATCAGTGCAGACACCAACGTCCTGCCTGTATCAGGTACACGTGAAGCGATCTTCTCGTTTGTACAAGCTTTGGTTAAACGTGAAGATGCCCCTTATGTGGTGATGCCAAATCCGTTTTACCAAATCTATGAAGGCGCAACTTTACTTGCGGGTGCAGAACCTTACTTCATTAACTGTACAGAAAAAAATAACTACCTTGGCGACTTTGACGCTGTGCCAGCTGAAGTTTGGGAAAAAACCGCTTTACTGTTTGTCTGCACACCGGGTAATCCTACAGGTGCGGTACTTTCTAAAGAACAGTTTAAAAAACTGATTGCACTGTCTGACCAATATAATTTTGTGATTGCATCTGATGAATGCTACTCAGAGCTTTGGTTTGATGAAGTACCTGTTGGTCTGCTTGAAGTCTGTGCTGAAATAGGCCGTGATGATTATAAGAACTGCATGGTATTCCACTCACTGTCTAAGCGTTCTAACTTACCGGGTATGCGTTCTGGCTTTGTTGCAGGTGATGCTGCGCTTTTAAAACCTTATTTACAATACCGTACTTATCATGGCGCTGCGATGCCTGTTCAACACCAGTTAGCTTCAATTGCAGCTTGGGATGACGAAGCACACGTCGAAGAAAACCGCGTCCAGTACCGTGCAAAATTTGAATTATTCCAACGCGAACTGGGTCACCTACTACCATTACAAAAACCTGATGCAGGGTTCTACTACTGGTTAAAAGTGGATAATGATGAAAGCTTTGCCAAAATGCTCATGGAAAAAGCACACGTTAAAGTGCTTCCAGGCCGTTATTTATCGCGTGATACGGCACAAGGTAATCCGGGTGAAAACCATGTCCGGTTAGCCCTTGTTGCTGATATTGCCCAATGTGAAGAAGTCATTCGTCGCTTAAAAGCAGTACTTTAATTGATTTAAAGCGTTTTGCTTAAAACAAAAAATGCCCCAGATTTGGGGGCATTTTTATTTGAGTCATTTCTTAACAATCATTCAAAGCTAATCATCTAGCAATAATTATTTATAAACAATTATTGAGAAATCATTGAAAACCATTAGAAATCAAATGTAGCACTCAATTTAAATGTTCGAGGTTCGCTCAGTGACAAATACGTATAGTCGTTCACCGATGCAGAGGCCCAATAGTCTTTATCTAAAACATTAGTCACACTAAAATTCAAACTGGTGGGTACATTCTTGATTTGCGTTTTATAGTTTGCACCCAAATCTATACGTGTCCAATCTTTAAGTTTCAATGTGTTGGCATTGTTTGCATAAGTTGAACCCGTATATACAACGCGCCCATTTACACTAACATCTTGTTCAATCGGTGGTTTCCAATCCGCTTCGACATTGGCTTGGAACTCCGGCACACTGATCACACGATGTCCATCAAATAAACCTTGGTATGTGTCTTTTTGCTCGGTATCAATCCAAGTTGCACCGCCCAATATCTTGATTGAATCTGTTAATTGACCATAGGCATTAAATTCAAGCCCTTGGTGAATATTCGTCGCTTGACTGATTTGTGCAGTCCCCGAGCTATTCACTGAGGCTTTTTGGCGATCTGTATAGAAATAATTCAATGTTCCACCAATCAAGCCATTTTCATATTTCACGCCCAGTTCTTTTTGTTTCGACACAAATGGATCAGCAATAAAGTTATTACCTTCACTATCCAAAATCGCTTCGCCTTGAACCAAAGCTTCGATGTAATTGGCATACATAGACCATTCAGGCGTTAATTTATAACTCACGCCCAATGCCGGAGTAAGCTGATTTTTATTAATATTGTATTTATAGGTTCCGTAAGAATATACGTCTTGATCAACTTCCTGATAACGCGCACCAAGCATGAGGGTCAAACGATCATCTAACATCGAAATATTGTCGCCCAAGGCAAAACTTTTCACGGTACTGACACCCGCTTTCGGATAAGTCCCTTCTACCCCCAACCATTTATCAATGTTTGAATCTTCGGTGTAAATCGGATCATAAAAATTATCATTCAAACTGGTGGCATAACCATAGCTATAGCGTTTATCTGCACGATATAAAGAACCAGAAGCGACCACTTGATGTTTTAAAGCACCTGTTTCAAATTGAGTTTTCACACCCAGTTCTGCTGAGTGATTACGATCTTTACGTGGAATCATCGATGCAGAAAGTTTTGCCGTTCCTGCTGCAGTATCACTTAATTGTTGACTTGAGTAAACACCGGCTTCTTCTGATTTGCGAAAACCATATGCTGCATAGGCTGTCGTTGCATCGGTTAAGTCATATTCAGCGCGTACACTTCCGAATAAATCTTCTTCGTTTGAATAAGTCCATGCTTGACCATGATAATTAGCATACTGAGATACCGTCTTGGTAGTCAATCAGGTTTTGAGATTATTCGACCAATAAATAATCTCTTTGATAGGCAGTCTGATGTTTTAAAACGCCATAACACAGATGTATAAGCTTGCGCATTGCAGCACC
>NZ_VOZH01000035.1:0-27952 GCF_013419875.1 Acinetobacter sp. YH12049
TTCAAATGGCTATTCTACGTTTGATTGGTTTTGGAAAAAAAGAAGAATTTAAGAAAGTGCTAGCAATTTTAAGAAAGAAAAAGCCTGATAGGACAAGGATCCTATGAAATTTGTCGTGTACAGAGGTATAAAGACAAAAATAAAAGCTTTAGAGATTTCAGTGGGAAATAATATTTAAATACAATTTAACTTTATATATTTTAAGGAGTCGTGTTAAAATATTGTAGTAAAATGAAAATTATTTATTGAATAAAAATTTTATTATAATATTATGAGCGAGTTTTCATAAGCATTATTAAAATGAAATTTCGGAGTTAAAGATTATGCCTGATATTAGTAATTTATCAGTTGAAGAGTTAAAGAAGCTTCAAGTAGAAGCTGAAGCATTGATTGCATCTAAAAAAGATCAAGCGATTGAAGATGCGTACAACCGTATTGTTGAAATTGCAGAAAATTTAGATTTAAGCGTTGAACAAATCCTTGAATTTGGTTCAAGCAAACGTAAAAAATCAACTCGTAAAGCGGTTGAGCCACGTTACCGTAGCAAAACCAATGCAGATGACACTTGGACTGGTCGTGGTAAGCAACCACGTTGGTTAGTGGCTGAGTTGGAAAAAGGCGCGAAACTAGAAGATTTCTTAATTTAAGAATAATTCATGAAATCGTCATATCCTGAGTTCAGGATAATTAAACCAGGCAAATGCCTGGTTTTTTTATCTCTTTGAATTGGCTATGCAGAAAAAGTATGCATAATGTGTCTATAAAGAAAAATGTTTAAATGATGGAAAAAAATTGATGGATCGGTTGTGGTGGGATGATCAATAAAACTAATAATATTCGGTGGCTCATTTTTGCTGCGATCAGTTTTTTAATTTTCGTTATGCTGCAAGTGCCAGCAGCGTGGCTCATTACAAAGTTTTATAAAAATAACCAAATGCTACATAACGTCAGTGGCAATATTTGGCATGGGCAAGCAGATTGGACACGAGGAAATTTGAAAGGCTCGTTAAACTGGAACACACGCCCGTGGGACTTGATTTTATTACGCTTGGGTGCAAATGTTGAAATTCATAGTGGCAATACCAAACTGCAAGGTGTGATGGGGTATGGTTTTGGTAAAAGTATTAGTATTAAAAACTTAGAGGGTCAAATTGCCCCTGAAACTTTAAAAAGTTTTGCCGATTGGCAATGGCCAACGAATGCCATTCAATTAAAAGATGTGCAGTTTAAATATAAGCCACAACAGGGATTTAGTCAGTCATTAGGCGAGATGCAGTGGGCAGGTGGGGATTTATCCTTTAGCTTTGCACAGCGTCAAGAGTCAATGAATGTGCCTGCCATGTTAGCTCAATTAAAAGATGATAATGGCAAATTGTCGATTGATGTTCGAGATCAACGCGAACAAAAGATGATGAATTTATCACTTGAGCCAGACCTCATGTTGGATGTGCAATTAACCCAGCGCTTTTTGATGAATGTTGCTTCCTATGAAGGTAAGGCAGGATTAGATACGTATGTGATTAGTTCGCGTCAACCTCTATTGAGTGGGGTGAACTGATGGCTGACTATTTCGAAAAAATCCGCGAGATCAATTGGAAGCAAACAGATCGACTTGCACCTGTGGTCTTGGCTTTAATAATTTTGTACCTGTGCTGGAAGTTAGCCGCTTTATTTTGGTTATTGATTGCACCGCCACAAGCCATGCAGTTAGACCGAGTTGAATTGGGTTCACAGCAAACGCAAGTTCCTAATATTAGCTCTTTTGCCTTGTTTCAGGAAAACCGCAGTTCAGCAGCTGACGCGCAGTTAAATATGGTGTTACAAGGTGTGGTGGTTGGACAGCCAAGTCGCTACTCGTCGGCAGTGATTAAGGTCAATGAGAGTTCAGATCGCTACTTGGTTGGAGAAACCATTCAAGGTTCATCATATCAACTGGCTGAAGTTTATTGGGATAAGGTGATTTTAACGCAGGGTAATGGTGCACGGCGTGAATTAGCGTTCCAAGGTATTGAAAACGGATTAGATCAACCGATTGTCCCTACAGCCAATGCAACATCAGGTGGATCTTTGCAAAATAACAGCATGCAAAATGCAGCTAATCCTGCAAATTCAGGGCAAGGCACGACGCAGTCCGCGATTGGTCAGGCCGTACAACGCATGACAGAAAATCGTGAGCAATATCTGCAGGAAATGGGGGTGAATCCATCAGGTAATGGTGGGTTTGAGATTTCAAATCGAACACCTGCTGCCTTGAGAAATAAATTGGGTTTGCAACCGGGTGACCGCATTATGTCTTTAAATGGGCAGGCAGTCGGTGCAGGACAATCTGAGGCGCAATTATTAGAACAAGCCCGCCGTGAAGGGCAGGTGAAACTTGAAGTCAAACGTGGTGATCAAGTGATGACCATACAACAGGATTTTTAGTGATGTTTCATCACTTTATAGGGTTAGGAAACACAGGCGTATATGGCTTTATTTAATAATAACCGTTCAACTTTAGCTGCCTATGCCATGGTGCCCTTGGTTGCTATGGTCAGCACAGCAAGTTATGCACAAACATGGAAAATCAATTTACGTGATGCAGATCTTACGGCATTCATTAATGAAGTCGCAGATATCACGGGGAAAAATTTTGCAGTTGACCCACGGGTACGAGGAAATGTAACGGTTATTTCCAATAAGCCTTTAAATAAAAATGAAGTCTATGACCTGTTTCTCGGTGTATTGAATGTCAATGGCGTGGTGGCGATTCCATCGGGCAACACCATTAAACTGGTTCCAGACAGTAATGTAAAAAGCTCGGGCATTCCTTATGATGCGCGCCACCGTGCGTCTGGAGACCAAATTGTCACCCGAGTAATTTGGCTTGATAACACCAATGCCAACGACTTAATTCCAGCCCTACGTCCACTGATGCCGCAATTTGCACATTTGTCAGCAGTGGCGGGGACCAATGCGCTGATCGTCTCAGACCGTGCTAGTAATATTTACCAGCTCGAAACGATTATTCGTAATTTAGATGGAACGGGTCAAAATGATATCGAAGCCGTGACGCTGCAATCGAGTCAGGCCGAAGAAATGATTGGGCTGTTAGAGTCGATGAGTTCGACCGGCGCATCAAAAGACCCGAAAGGTTCACGAATTCGTATTATTGCGGACAATCGAACCAATCGTATTATCATTAAAGGTGATACAGCGACACGTAAGCGTATTCGTAAGATTATTGAGACCTTAGATGTGCCTGCTGCAGATCGATTGGGTGGATTGAAAGTTTTTCGTCTAAAGTATGCAAGTGCCAAAAACTTGTCAGAAATCTTACAAGGCTTGGTCACAGGGCAGGCCGTTTCGAGTACAAATTCATCGAATAGCTCAAATAGCAGCACGATGAACAGTTTAATGAATGATAGTAACAGTTCGAATTCACAGTCATTCAGTTCACAAAATAACACCAGTTCAGGTATTAACCTCAACAGTAATAACTCTTCCAATAATACGCAAAACGGTATCTCAAGCTTTAATGCCAATGGCGTGAGTATTATTGCTGATGCCACACAAAATGCACTGATTGTGAAAGCAGATCCGCAGCTCATGCGTGAAATTGAATCTGCGATTCAGCAGCTCGATATTCGTCGTCAGCAAGTGCTGATCGAAGCGGCGATTATTGAAGTTGAAGGCACGGATACCGATCAGCTCGGTGTGCAATGGGCGTTGGGTGATATCAGTAGTGGTATCGGCTTAATTAACTTTGATAACTTTGGTTCTAGTTTAAAAAATATTGCCGCAGGTTATTTAACTGGTGGTGCTGCGGGTGCGGGTAGCGCGGTGAGTGCGGGTACTTCTGTAGTTCTTGGTGATTATCGTGAAGGCAGTGATGGTTCGCGCAAACTCTATGGTGCGATGATTCAGGCCTTAAAAGAAAAGACCAAATCCAATTTATTATCTACACCGTCGATAGTGACGATGGACAACGAAGAAGCCTATATTGTGGTGGGTGAAAACGTTCCATTTGTGACAGGTTCGGTCACCACCAATGGTGGTACAGCCAATCCGTATACATCGATTGAGCGTAAAGATGTCGGTGTTACTTTGAAAGTTGTGCCGCATATTGGTGATGGCGGCTCGGTGCGTTTAGAGGTCGAGCAAGAAGTTTCTGATGTAAAAGACAATAAAGGTCAAGCGTCGGACTTAGTTACGACTAAACGTGCGATTAAAACCTCGATCTTGGCAGAGCATGGTCAAACGATTGTGTTGGGTGGTTTGATCTCGGACAATACATTGCATGGGCGTCAATCCGTTCCGGGGCTCGGGGCTATTCCTGTACTGGGCAAACTTTTTAGCTCGGAAGGAAAATCCAACAGTAAACGCAATTTGCTGATCTTTATTCATCCGACCATTGTTGGAAATTCTGCTGATGTGAAGAAAATGTCTCAGCAACGTTACAGTCAGCTCTATAGTCTGCAACTGGCACTGGATAATGACGGTAATTTTGCGAAATTACCTGAAAATGTGGACGATGTGTATCAGCAGCGCATACCTGTTTCAAAAGGTACAGCACCAGCCCCTGTGTATAAGACGGTACCTACAGCACCACAAACCACACAGCCAGCGGCAGTGGTCTCCACGCCAGTCGCCATTGAACCTGCAGTGAAGCGCCAAACCATAACCGTACCGAATGGCAAAGTGGCGGAAACTCCTTAGGTTAGACAGTAGGGTGGTTTAGCTTTGAAACCACTGCATGCTATGATGAAAAAAACGAGCAATAGAGAATTAACTTCATGACTTGGAAAATTCAAGCAATTTCTGGTGATTTAACAGGACAAGAAATTAGTATTGAGCGAGATATGTTGGTGGGTCGTCATCAACAAGCAGATATTGTTTTACAAGAATCTGATGTATCGCGTAAACATGCTGCCTTTGTACTGAAAGATCAGGCACTCTGGTTGCAAGATCTCAATTCATCCAATGGGACGTTTATTAATGATGTCCGTTTGACTGGTGAATCACTTTTAAAAGAAGGTGATATTGTACAGTTTGCCAGTGTGAAGTTTAGTTTATTGGCTCCAGCTAAAGCTGTTCAGATCCCAGCGGATATTGAACAAAGCGTTGAAGCGTTGCAAACAGAAGAAATTACACCTGTTCAGCAGCCGTCTGAAGCTGTTGCGGTTTCTGAAACTGCGGCACAAGAACCTGTTGTTAAAACGTCTGAAACTGAGACACAAGAGCCTATCGTTAAAACTGCAGCACAACAAATGAATGATCAAGGGATGCCAGAGTTGAAAGAGCGTGATGGTTCAGTTCAATTGACTCGTGATGGTATGCCGACCAATGTGGGTGTGCCTAAACCTGCGCCAATCCCTGAGGGAATTGACATTACTGCTGCTCCGAAAAATGAAGCATGTGATGTAGAAATTCCAGCGACATGTGTAGAGCAAGAGCGTGAAGCGCAAAAAAATGCCTCTGTAGGCTTAATCTCAGTCATTGTTTTAATCATTCTTGCAATTATTGCATGGGTGTTGTTTAAATAAACCGAGACATTCCTCAAAAGGCATGCATGGGCATGCCTTTTTTATGGGGAAAATTTACAAAAAAATAGAGGGATATTATGTTTGAAGTTCGTTTAGCAGAACGCCAAATGATTTTATTTGATCTGGATGGAACGCTAGTCGATTCAGCATCTGACTTACATCGTGCGATGAATATGAGTCTAAATGCGTTGCAATTACCTTTGGTCACAGAAGAGCAGGTGCGAAACTGGATTGGGAAAGGGACTTCATTATTTTGTCATAGCGTACTTGAATACTTGACCGGAAAGGTGGATGCCGCACAGCACCATCTTTTACTGGAAACTTTTCTAAAGATTTACAATGCCGATCCTTGTGTCTTGACGCAGCCCTTTGACGGCATTCTATCGTTCTTGGATTGGGCAAAAGCAGAGCAGAAAATTCTGATTTGTGTAACCAATAAACCAGAGCAACCGGCACGCAGTATTGTGCAAGCACTGGGTATGCATGATTACTTTGATGATGTGATAGGCGGAGATCGTTTTGAAGAGCGGAAACCACATCCCAAGCAGCTAGAGTATTGTGCGGAACATTATGCCTTACCAAAACAGCAAATTTTGATGGTGGGTGATTCTGTCAATGATGTAGAGGCAGCACGTCGTGCTGGTATTGATTGTATTGTGGTCAGCTATGGCTATAATCATGGTGAAAATATTCGAGATTGTCAGCCGCAGCATGTGGTCGATAACTTAAAAGAATTATTGGGTTGAAATAATTAGGGTTAAGGAAGTGAAAATGAGCAAGTGTGTAGGTTTTCGATGGCGTCACTCAATCAGCATGAGAAGAAATTAACTGAAATTGACCACGCGAAATATAGAGAAACCGAGATGACTACACAAACTCAATTTGAACAACTGAAATCTGCTGGATATAACTTGATTCCAGTCTATCGTCAGCGCTTGGCAGATACAGAAACTCCGCTGTCTGTCTTTGCGCGATTAAAACAACATAAACAAGCCTATTTATTTGAATCTGTAGAGGGTGGCGAAAACTGGGCACGTTACTCCATTATTGGTTTGGGTGAGTCCACCGTATTTTCGTGTAATGAAGGGCAGTTGACCGTTCAACATGTTGATGGTTCGATTGAAAAACAACAATGTGCAGACCCATTTCAATACATCCGTGACTTCCAAGCACAATATAAAGTCCCTACACAGCAAGATTTGCCTGCGTTACCGAGCTTTACCGGTGGATTGGTTGGATACTTTGGTTATGACGCTGTGCGTTATATCGAACCGAAGCTCAATAATGTGCCAGAAGCTGACCCAGTCGGGATTCCAGATATTTGGATGATGCTATCTAAAACCGTCATTGTCTTTGATAACCTCAAAGATACTTTATTCTTAATTGTACATGCCGATGTAAATGATGCTGAGGCCTATACCCAAGCGCAGCAACAATTGGATGAGCTAGAAGAACTTTTGGCAACCCCAATTGCACTCAAAGCAAATAAGCATACTGCACCACAGTTTGAATCCATCACTGGACATGACAACTTTATTGACTCTATTGCAAAAGTAAAAGAGTACATTAAAGCCGGTGATGTGATGCAGGTTGTGCCGGGCCATCGTATGGTATCCGATTTTGATGGTGAGCCTTTGCAGGTCTATCGTGCACTACGTCACCTCAATCCATCTCCATATTTGTTCTTGGTGCAAGGGCAAACACTTGAGAATGACATTCCCTTTCATATCGTCGGTTCATCACCTGAAATTTTGTCCCGCCTAGAAAATGGTGTAGCAACAGTTCGTCCTTTGGCGGGCACGCGACCACGGGGTAAAACCAAAGAAGAAGATTTAGCACTTGAAAAAGATTTGCTATCTGATGAAAAAGAAATTGCAGAGCATTTGATGTTGATCGATTTGGGTCGAAATGATGTTGGACGTGTTTCTAAAATCGGTAAAGTTCACGTGACTGATCAAATGGTGATCGAACGTTATTCGCATGTCATGCACATTGTGTCAAATGTACAAGGTGAAGTACGTGATGATGTCGATGCTTTGGATGTTTTTAAGGCAACATTCCCTGCGGGTACGCTTTCAGGCGCACCAAAAATCCGCGCTATGGAAATTATTGACGAAGTTGAACCAGTAAAACGTGGAATTTTTGGTGGTGCTGTTGGTTATTTAGGCTGGCATGGGGAAATGGACATGTCGATTGCGATTCGTACCTGTGTAATTCGAGAAAATAAGGTCTATGTTCAAGCTGGAGCAGGGGTAGTTTATGACTCAAATCCTGAATCAGAGTGGAATGAAACCCAAATAAAAGCTCGCGCAGTGATCAAAGCGGTTGAATTATCATCAAATGGATTGATTTTATGAGTTTTTCACGTTTTTTTTAGAAAAAACACTTGCAAGGATTTCAAGATTTGCTAAACTGCACACCGTTCCGATACGAAACGTACGAAACACTAAGAAACGCCGGCATAGCTCAGTTGGTAGAGCAACTGACTTGTAATCAGTAGGTCCACAGTTCGAATCCGTGTGCCGGCACCATCTTAGAAAGTTTGAGAGTGAGTAGAAAGAACGACACTGAAGTAAGTGTAAAATGGTGAGGTTCCCGAGCGGTCAAAGGGGGCGGACTGTAACTCCGCTACGAAAGTTTCGAAGGTTCGAATCCTTCCCTCACCACCAATTTTAAGACTTCAATAAGTGGTTTGTACCAACATCGTGCGGGAGTAGCTCAGTTGGTAGAGCGGTAGCCTTCCAAGCTACATGTCGCGAGTTCGACCCTCGTCTCCCGCTCCATATCTATTGAAGTGCTTATATTTGCTCTTATAGCTCAGTGGTAGAGCACTCCCTTGGTAAGGGAGAGGTCTCGAGTTCAAATCTCGATAAGAGCTCCAGATTTTACAGTTTAGCAACTTTAAATGTTGCACAAGATTCCAGAAGCAGGCTTTTTAGTCTGCTTTTCAAGTATTGGGTGTTTATTTTTTTAGGCGATATGTCGGAGCTGGGTTTTACTCAGAATTGTGTTCGACGTAAACGAGGAAGAAAAGCATGGCTAAGGCTAAGTTTGAACGTAATAAGCCACACGTTAACGTGGGCACAATCGGTCACGTTGACCATGGTAAAACGACTTTAACAGCTGCAATTGCAACTGTATGTGCAAAAAAATTCGGCGGTGAAGCGAAAGATTACGCTGCAATCGACTCTGCACCAGAAGAAAAAGCACGTGGTATTACAATTAATACTTCACACGTAGAATACGATTCTCCAATCCGTCACTACGCTCACGTAGACTGCCCAGGTCACGCCGATTATGTTAAAAACATGATTACTGGTGCTGCGCAAATGGATGGTGCGATCCTTGTATGTGCTGCGACTGATGGTCCAATGCCACAAACTCGTGAACACATCCTTCTTTCTCGTCAGGTAGGTGTACCTTACATCGTTGTATTCTTAAACAAATGCGACCTTGTGGATGATGAAGAACTTCTTGAATTAGTAGAAATGGAAGTTCGTGAACTTCTTTCTACTTATGACTTCCCAGGCGACGACACTCCAGTAATCCGTGGTTCTGCTCTTGCGGCGCTTAACGGTGAAGCTGGTCAATACGGCGAAGACGCTGTAGTTGCTCTTGTTGAAGCTCTTGACTCTTACATTCCAGAGCCAGAACGTGCTATCGACCTTGCATTCCTTATGCCAATCGAAGACGTATTCTCAATTTCAGGTCGTGGTACAGTAGTAACTGGCCGTGTTGAAACTGGTATCGTGAAAGTAGGCGAAGAAGTTGAAATCGTTGGTATTAAAGATACAGTTAAAACAACTGTAACTGGCGTAGAAATGTTCCGTAAACTTCTTGACGAAGGTCGTGCGGGCGAGAACTGTGGTGTTCTTCTACGTGGTACTAAACGTGAAGACGTTCAACGTGGTCAAGTACTTGCTAAACCAGGTACAATCAAACCGCATACTAAATTCGACGCAGAAGTATACGTACTTTCTAAAGACGAAGGTGGTCGTCATACTCCATTCCTTAACGGTTACCGTCCACAGTTCTACTTCCGTACAACTGACGTAACTGGTGCGATCGCGCTTAAAGAAGGCGTAGAAATGGTTATGCCTGGTGACAATGTAGAAATGTCAGTAGAATTAATCCACCCAATCGCAATGGACGCTGGCTTACGCTTCGCGATCCGTGAAGGTGGTCGTACAGTTGGTGCGGGTGTTGTTTCTAAAGTAACTGCATAATATAATACAGTTATCTTTGTACAGATCGAGAGTTTCGACTCTCGATTTGCTCTGCAGGTCAGTAGTTCAATTGGTAGAGCGTCGGTCTCCAAAACCGAATGTTGGGGGTTCGAGTCCCTCCTGGCCTGCCAAATTTTTTTAAAAAGAAGCTTGATGCTGGCTCAACTGGTCATATAATAAGTCGCGAATCCTACGACGAGTACAAAAATGTCGAATGATAAATCGCGTGACGCATTAAGCGACGCGCCAATTCCTCAAAGAAATAATCCTGCTGAAGTTGTTAATTCTGGTTCCCCTTTAGACTATGTTCTGTGGGTTATCGCGTTGATTTTACTCGGTAGTTCTATGATGGTGAATCAACATTTGCCAGCATACTGGGCACCAGCGAATGATGTCTGGGTCCGTGTTGGGGTAATTTTGGCTTGTATCATCGTGGCTTTAGGTTTATTATACGCCACCCATCAAGGCAAAGGCTTTGTTCGATTGTTGAAAGATGCTCGAATTGAGTTACGTCGAGTGACTTGGCCAACCAAGCAAGAGACCATGACCACATCTTGGCAGGTACTTGCGGTAGTCTTAGTGGCATCTATTTTATTATGGTGCTTTGACTATGCTTTGAGCTGGTTAATGAAGTTTATTATCGGGTAAGAGAGCTATGAAACGTTGGTACATTATTCATGCCTATTCAGGCTATGAAAAACAAGTGTTACGCTCACTTAATGATCGAATCCAGCGTAGCGCTGTAGCCGATAGCTTTGGTGAAGTCCTTGTCCCTACTGAAGAAGTAGTGGAAATGAAGGATGGTAAGAAACGTAAATCTGAGCGTAAATTCTTTCCAGGCTATGTATTAGTCGAGATGGAAATGAATGATGAAACTTGGCACATTGTTAAAGAATGTCCAAAAGTATTAGGTTTCATTGGTGGTACTGCAGAAAAACCTGCACCAATTACGCAAAAAGAAGCTGATGCGATTCTTGCACGTGTACGCAATACTGGCGAAGCACCTCGTCCTAAGACGATGTTTGAACCAGGTGAAGAATTACTCGTAATTGACGGTCCATTCACCGATTTTAAAGGCGTGGTGGAAGAAGTTCTATACGATAAGTCACGTTTAACGTTGACGATTAATGTATTTAATCGACCAACTCAGGTTGAGCTGGAATTTCGCCAAGTCGAAAAATCGGTTTAATTTAACTTGGTTGATAAACGCCCGATTTGTTATGAGTCGGGCATTGTTGTTGTAACGGTATCGTTACTTATATGTATGGGGAGCCTAGCGGCGTTAGTACCCAGAGGTAATTGAAATGGCTAAGAAGATTGACGGCTATATCAAGCTGCAAGTTCCAGCTGGTAAAGCAAATCCATCTCCACCGATTGGTCCTGCACTAGGTCAACGTGGTGTTAACATCATGGCATTCTGTAAAGAATTCAATGCTGCGACACAAAAAGTTGAAGCTGGTCTTCCAATTCCAGTAGTGATCACTGTGTACAACGACAAGTCGTTCACATTCATCATGAAAACTCCTCCTGCTGCGATTCTTCTTAAGAAAGCTGCGGGCATCCAAAAGGGTTCAGCTGTACCTAACAAAACTAAAGTTGGTAAGTTGACTCGCGCTCAATTAGAAGAAATTGCGACTACTAAAGAACCAGATCTTACTGGTGCTGATTTAGACGCACGTGTACGTACCATTGCTGGTTCTGCGCGTTCTATGGGCTTGGAAGTGGAGCTATAAGACATGGCTAAATTAACTAAACGTCAAAAAGCCATTGTTGCTGCTGTTGAAGCTAACAAAGTTTACACTTTGGAAGAAGCAGTTGCAGTTCTTAACGGCCTTCCAGCAGTAAAATTCAAAGAATCTTTGGATGTTGCTGTAAACCTAGGTGTTGATCCTCGTAAATCTGACCAAGTTGTTCGTGGCGCGACTACACTTCCTGCAGGTACTGGTAAAACTGTACGTGTAGCTGTGTTTGCTCAAGGCGCTGCTGCTGAAGCTGCTAAAGCTGAAGGCGCGGACGTTGTTGGTTTTGATGATCTTGCTGAAAGCATCCAAGCGGGTAACCTTGACTTTGACGTAGTAATTGCAGCTCCGGATGCAATGCGCGTTGTTGGTAAGTTGGGTACGATTCTTGGTCCACGTGGCTTAATGCCAAACCCTAAAGTGGGTACTGTAACTCCTGACGTAGCTTCTGCTGTTAAAAACGCGAAAGCTGGTCAAGCGCGTTACCGTGTAGACAAAGCTGGTATTATCCACGCTGCGATCGGTCAAGTAGGTTTCACTGCTGAAGCTGTTCGTTCAAACGTTGAAGCTCTTGTAGCTGACCTTAAGAAAGCAAAACCTGCTACTTCTAAAGGTGTTTACATCCAAAAGATCACTTTAAGCTCAACTATGGGTCCTGGTCTTGTTGTTGATGTAGCAAACGTTTCTAAATAAGTTTCAACTTATTACAGAATTTTAAAGCCCTGAGTAATATTTAAAGCGCTGCTTTAAATATTACGCAAGATAGAAATTAAGCTTCATTCGAAGCACAGCTTCTCATCTTGCGGGTCGGCAAAGCATGCTTTGCTGATCGCCCCTCAGGCAAACTTTGAATTGATAAATTTAGATTTATCAGCGTCAAAGACCTCAGGCGAGGGGAGTTTTATGCTTTCTTCTTAATAGCCCAGCCTGAGTAGACGCGGTGGTGTGATTTGTTCCTCCTCCGCGTGTTGGTTCAGTGATGAGCTAACGAATTGGGAGTGCATCTGTATAGGTGCATAAATCACCGTTAGGAGGTTTTACAATGGCTCTTCTTATCGAAGGCAAAAAACAGATCGTAGCTGAAGTAACTGAAGTTGCTTCTACTGCGTATGCTGCTGTTGTTGCTGACTACCAAGGTTTAACTGTTGAGCAATTAACTGCTCTACGTGTTGAAGCTCGTAAACTAGGTGTTGCTACTCGCGTAGTTCGTAACACTTTGGCTAAACGTGCTCTTCAAGATACTCAATTCAATATCTTGAGCGACAACCTTGTTGGCCCAACAATCTTAGCTTTCTCAACTTCTGAAGACGACATGGGCGCAGCTGCTCGTTTGTTCGAAGAATTTGCTAAAACTAATAAAGCATTTGAACTTAAAGCTGCTGCATTTGACGGTAAAGTTTATCAAGGTGCTGAAGTTAGCGTTATCGCGAACCTTCCAAACCAAGAGAAAGCGCTTACTATGCTTGCAAGCGTTCTTCAAGCTCCTATTTCGAAATTGGGTCGCCTTATTACAGCGCTCAAAGAGAAAAACGAGTCAGAAGCTGCTTAAGCTTAAATCAATTTACACACCATTCAATACCCATTTGGAGTTACTCTCATGGCTTTAACAAACGAAGAAATCTTAAACGCAGTTGCTGAAAAAACTGTTCTTGAACTTGTTGAACTTATTTCTGCTTTCGAAGAAAAATTCAACGTATCTGCTGCTGCTGTAGCAGTTGCTGCTGCTCCTGGCGCTGCTGGTGCTGCTGCTGAAGAACAATCAGAATTCAACGTTGAGTTGACTTCTTTCGGTGCTAACAAAGTTGCTGTAATTAAAGCAGTTCGTGAAGCTACTGGCCTTGGTCTTAAAGAAGCTAAAGATCTTGTTGAAAGCGCTCCTTCAGTTCTTAAAGAAGGCGTTTCTAAAGAAGAAGGCGAAGAACTTAAGAAAAAACTTGAAGAAGCTGGTGCTACAGTTACACTTAAGTAATCTTAAGGGGAGTCGATTTTTTTATAATCGGCTCCAAAAAATGGCTGGTGGCCCTTGGGTCATCAGCCTTTTTGCGTTACAATTATCGGCTCGATTTTTGTTTGCATGATATAAAAATCATACAAATTAAAAATAATTTATAAAACCAAACGCTTACCAATATTTTTCAGTAAAAAAATATTGTTAAGCGTTTTAATACCACTAAAAATTGCAGCATTTGTGAAAGTGGTGGCCATATCGGCCTGCGTAATTCCTTCTAAGTTCGTTCTGCAGGCGGACTTAGTTTACTTTCCGAGGACTCCAGATGGCATACTCATATACCGAAAAGAAACGGATCCGTAAGAATTTTGGTAAATTGCCCAAGGTAATGGATGTTCCGTACTTGCTCGCGATTCAAGTCGACTCGTACCGAACTTTCCTTCAAGACGGCAAAACTCCAAAAAACCGCGAAGATATCGGTCTCCAAGCCGCATTTCGTTCAGTTTTTCCTATTGAAAGTTATTCTGGCAATGCTGCTTTAGAATTTGTTGAGTATAGTCTTGGTAAGCCTGAATTTGATGTGCGCGAATGTATTCTTCGTGGCTCAACTTATGCGGCGCCAATGCGTGTAAAAATTCGTCTGATCATTAAAGATCGCGAAACTAAAACAATCAAAGATGTGCGTGAGCAAGAAGTCTACATGGGTGAAATGCCACTTATGACAGACAACGGTACCTTTGTGATCAATGGTACTGAGCGTGTAATCGTATCTCAATTACACCGTTCACCAGGTGTGTTCTTTGACCACGATAAAGGCAAAACTCACTCTAGCGGTAAAGTTCTTTATTCTGCTCGTATCATTCCTTACCGTGGTTCATGGTTAGACTTTGAATTCGATGCAAAAGATCTTGTATATGTTCGTATTGACCGTCGTCGTAAATTACTTGCGACTGTTGTGCTTCGTGCCTTGGGTTATAACAACGAACAAATCCTAGACATGTTCTACGAAAAAGTACCTGTATATCTTGATATGGGTAGCTATCAAATTGACTTGGTTCCAGAACGTCTACGTGGCGAAATGGCACAGTTTGATATCGTGGGTACAGACGGTAAAACAATTGTTGAACAAGGTAAACGTATTAACGCGCGCCATGTTCGTCAAATGGAAGCAGCAGGTCTTGAAAAACTTTCTGTTCCTGATGAATACCTATATGAACGTATCGTTGCTGAAGATGTAACGTTACGTGATGGCGAAGTTGTTGCGGCAAATACCGTACTTAGCCATGAAATTATGGTGAAATTGGCTGAAGGCGGCGTTAAACAATTCAACGTACTTTATACTAATGACATCGACCGTGGTCCATTCATTGCGGACTCTTTACGTGCAGATACTACAACTGGTCGTGAAGAAGCACTTGTAGAAATCTACAAAGTGATGCGTCCGGGTGAGCCACCAACAAAAGAAGCTGCTGAAAACTTATTCAACAATTTATTCTTCTCTTCTGAACGTTATGACTTATCACCAGTAGGTCGTATGAAGTTCAACCGTCGTTTGGGTCGTCCTTACGAAGTGGGTACGGATCAGAAGTCTCGTGAAGTTGAAGGCATTCTTTCGAACGAAGACATCACTGATGTATTGAAAACATTAGTTGAAATCCGTAACGGTAAAGGTGAAGTCGACGATATCGATCACTTGGGTAACCGTCGTGTTCGTTCTGTTGGTGAAATGACAGAAAACCAATTCCGTGTTGGTCTAGTTCGTGTTGAACGTGCTGTTAAAGAACGTTTATCTCAAGCTGAAACTGATAACTTGTCTCCGCAAGATTTAATCAATGCGAAACCAGTTGCTGCTGCAATCAAAGAATTCTTTGGTTCAAGCCAGTTGTCTCAGTTCATGGACCAAAACAACCCGTTGTCTGAAATTACACACAAACGTCGTGTATCAGCATTGGGCCCAGGTGGTTTGACTCGTGAACGTGCGGGCTTCGAAGTACGTGACGTACATCAAACTCACTACGGTCGTGTATGTCCAATCGAGACTCCTGAAGGTCCAAACATTGGTTTGATCAACTCACTTTCTGTTTATGCGAAATGTAATAACTTCGGTTTCTTGGAAACTCCATACCGTAAAGTTGTTGATGGTCGTGTAACGGATGACGTTGAATACCTTTCTGCGATTGAAGAAGTAGGTACTGTGATTGCACAGGCCGATTCTGGTATCGATAAAGACGGTAACTTAACTGAAGAATTCGTATCTGTACGTCACCAAGGTGAATTCGTACGTATTCCACCAGAAAAAGTAACGCATATGGATGTATCTGCTCAGCAGGTTGTATCTGTAGCGGCATCACTTATTCCGTTCCTTGAACACGATGATGCCAACCGTGCATTGATGGGTTCAAACATGCAGCGTCAGGCTGTTCCTACATTACGTGCTGACAAACCGCTTGTTGGTACAGGTATGGAAGCAAACGTAGCGCATGACTCGGGTGTGTGTGTACTTGCGAAACGTGGTGGTCGTATTGAATTCGTTGATGCTTCTCGTGTCGTTATTCGTGTAAACGAAGAAGAGATGGTGGCAGGCGAAGCAGGTGTAGATATCTACAACCTGATCAAATACACACGTTCGAACCAAAATACATGTATCAACCAAAACGTTGTTGTACGTTTAGGTGATAAAGTTGCACGTGGTGACGTTCTTGCTGATGGTCCATCAACAGATGGCGGTGAATTGGCATTGGGTCAAAACATGCGTGTAGCGTTCATGACTTGGAACGGTTACAACTACGAAGACTCGATCTTACTATCAGAGCGTGTACTTCAAGAAGATCGTTTAACGTCTATCCACATCCAAGAGCTTTCATGTGTTGCACGTGATACCAAATTGGGTGCTGAAGAAATTACAGCGGATATCCCGAACGTGGGTGAAGCTGCACTTTCTAAATTGGATGAATCAGGTATCGTTTATATCGGTGCTGAAGTAACTGCTGGTGACATTCTTGTAGGTAAAGTAACGCCTAAAGGTGAAACTCAGTTAACTCCGGAAGAAAAATTGCTTCGCGCAATCTTCGGTGAAAAAGCGGCTGACGTAAAAGACTCTTCATTACGTGTATCTTCATCTGTGAAAGGTACTGTAATTGACGTTCAAGTATTTACACGTGACGGTCTTGAAAAAGACGAACGTGCTCAAGCAATTGAGAAAGCACAACTTGATGCTTACCGTAAAGACTTGAAAGAAGAATACAAAATCTTCGAAGAAGCGGCTCGTGAACGTATTGTTCGTCTATTGAAAGGTCAAGAATCTAACGGTGGCGGTACAACTAAACGCGGTGACAAATTAACTGAAGAGTTATTGTCTGGTCTTGAGTTGGTTGATCTTATTGAAATCCAACCAGTCGACGAAGCGATTGCTGAACGTTTAACTCAAATTCAAGTGTTCTTGAAAGAGAAGAGCCTTGAAATTGACGAGAAATTTGCAGAGAAAAAACGCAAACTTTCTACAGGCGATGAACTGACAACTGGCGTATTGAAAGTTGTTAAAGTTTACTTGGCTGTAAAACGTCGCATCCAACCGGGTGATAAAATGGCGGGTCGTCACGGTAACAAAGGTGTTGTATCTAACATCTTACCTGTAGAAGACATGCCACACGATGCAAACGGTGTTCCAGTTGATGTTGTACTTAACCCACTGGGTGTACCATCACGTATGAACGTGGGTCAGATTCTTGAAACTCACTTAGGTATGGCAGCTAAAGGTCTTGGCGATCAAATCGACAAGATGATGAAAGAGCAACGTACTGTACTTGAGCTTCGTGATTTCTTAGACAAGATTTACAACAAAGTTGGTGGCGAACAAGAAGATCTTGATAGCTTGACTGATGAAGAAATCTTGGTGCTTTCAGGTAACTTGCGTAAAGGTGTTCCTTTAGCAACACCAGTATTTGATGGTGCTGAAGAATCACAAATTAAAGAATTGTTAGAACTTGGTGGCATTTCACGTACTGGTCAAACAGTATTGTATGATGGTCGTACAGGTGAACGTTTTGACCGTCCAGTAACTGTAGGTTACATGTACATGTTGAAACTGAACCACTTGGTTGACGACAAGATGCATGCGCGTTCTACTGGTTCTTACTCTCTAGTAACTCAACAGCCGCTTGGTGGTAAAGCACAATTCGGTGGTCAGCGTTTCGGTGAGATGGAAGTATGGGCACTCGAAGCTTACGGTGCAGCATACACACTTCAAGAAATGCTTACTGTGAAGTCGGATGACGTTGAAGGTCGTACCCGTATCTATAAGAACATTGTAGATGGTAACCATTACATGGACCCAGGTATGCCTGAATCGTTCAACGTATTGACCAAAGAGATCCGTTCTTTAGGTATCAACATTGAACTGAAAAATGGTGACTAAGTAACCATTAATCCCCCCGGCCCCCTTTGCGAAAGGGGGAGTTCCCACTCGAAAGGGCAGGAGCTTCCCTCCTTAGAAAAAGGAGGGACTGAGGGAGGATTGTTCAGTAAAAAACAATATTTGTGACCCAGTTGTGAAGTGAAAATCTCCACAACACACGGAGAAAAAAATTGAAAGACTTGCTCGATATCATGCGCAAAAAGACGGATTCCGACGGTCATGCTCCTGTAGAGTTTGATCGCATCCGTATTGGTCTTGCGTCACCAGAAATGATTAAGTCGTGGTCTCATGGTGAAGTTAAAAAGCCTGAAACTATTAACTACCGTACGTTCAAACCTGAACGTGATGGTTTATTCTGTGCCAAAATCTTTGGTCCAGTAAAAGATTACGAATGCTTGTGTGGTAAATACAAGCGTATGAAATATAAAGGCGTCATTTGTGAAAAATGTGGCGTTGAAGTAACAACTGCAAAAGTACGTCGTGAGCGTATGGGGCATATTGACCTTGCTTCTCCAGTTGCGCATATTTGGTTCTTAAAATCACTTCCTAGCCGTATCGGTCTGCTTTTAGACATGACTTTACGTGATATCGAACGTGTATTGTATTTCGAATCATACGTTGTAACTGACCCAGGTATGACTCCACTTGAGAAATACCAACTTCTAAACGATGAAGAATACTTCACTGCTTTAGAAGAACACGGTGATGAATTCACTGCGAAAATGGGTGCAGAAGCAGTTCAAGATTTGTTGAAAGACATCGATCTTGAAGCTGAAATTTCACGTCTTCGTGAAGAAATTCCAAATACAACTTCAGAAACGAAGCTTAAAAAAGCCTCTAAACGTCTGAAATTGATGGAAGCGTTCAAAGAGTCGAACAACAAACCAGAATGGATGGTGATGAATGTACTTCCAGTACTTCCACCTGATCTTCGTCCGTTGGTCCCTCTAGAAGGTGGTCGTTTTGCGACTTCTGACTTGAACGATCTTTACCGTCGTGTAATCAACCGTAACAACCGTTTAAAACGTCTTTTAGACCTTGCAGCACCAGACATTATCGTACGTAACGAAAAACGTATGTTACAAGAGTCTGTAGATGCATTGCTTGATAACGGTCGTCGTGGTCGCGCAATTACCGGTTCGAACAAACGTCCTCTTAAATCTTTGGCAGACATGATCAAAGGTAAACAAGGTCGTTTCCGTCAAAACTTATTGGGTAAACGTGTCGATTACTCTGGTCGTTCGGTAATTACTGTAGGTCCAACTTTACGTCTGCACCAATGTGGTCTTCCGAAAAAAATGGCGCTTGAATTATTCAAACCATTCATTTTCGCGAAACTACAAGCGTCTGGCCAAGCGACAACCATTAAAGCTGCGAAGAAAATGGTTGAGCGTGAAACTCCAGAAGTTTGGGACGTACTTGCTCACGTAATTCGTCAACATCCAGTGATGTTGAACCGTGCGCCTACACTTCACCGTTTGGGTCTTCAAGCATTTGAACCAACCCTGATTGAAGGTAAAGCAATCCGTCTTCATCCGTTAGTTTGTGCGGCATTTAACGCCGACTTCGACGGTGACCAAATGGCGGTACACGTACCATTAACACTTGAAGCTCAGTTAGAAGCTCGTGCGTTAATGATGTCAACAAACAACATTCTTTCTCCTGCGAACGGTGAGCCAATCATCGTACCTTCTCAGGACGTTGTCTTAGGCTTGTACTACATCACTCGTGATGCGATCAATGCCAAAGGTGAAGGCATGGTGTTTGCGGATACTGACGAAGTAAACCGTGCACTTGCAACAGGTCAAGTTGATTTACACGCTCGCGTAAAAGCACGTGTACACCAAACTGTCATTGACGAAAATGGTAACCGTGAACAACAAACCATTGTTGTAGACACAACTCCAGGTCGTTGTTTACTTTGGGAAGTTGTACCTGAAGGTATGGATTTCCAACAAATCAACGTTGAGATGACTAAAAAGAACATCTCTAAATTGATCAACTCTTGCTACCGTAAATTAGGTCTAAAAGATACTGTTATCTTCGCTGACCAATTGATGTACTTGGGCTTCCGTCAAGCGACTCACTCAGGTGTGTCTGTTGGTATGGAAGACATGTTGATTCCGCCACAAAAACAAGCAATTATCGAAAAAGCTGAAGTTGAAGTTCGCGAAATTGAACAACAATTTGAACAAGGTTTCGTAACTGCCGGCGAACGTTATAACAAAGTTGTCGATATTTGGGCGCGTACAAACGACCAAGTAGCGAAAGCGATGATGGACAACTTATCTTTCACTACTGTTAAAAACAAACAGGGTGAAGACGAGAAACAAAAATCATTCAACTCGATCTATATGATGTCTGACTCAGGTGCCCGTGGTTCGGCAGCTCAGATTCGTCAGTTAGCGGGTATGCGTGGTTTGATGGCGAAACCAGATGGTTCGATCATTGAAACACCAATTAAAGCGAACTTCCGTGAAGGTTTGACCGTACTTCAGTACTTCATTTCAACACACGGTGCACGTAAAGGTTTGGCCGATACTGCATTGAAAACTGCGAACTCAGGTTACTTGACTCGTCGTTTGGTTGACGTTGCACAAGACTTGGTAATTACTGAGCCAGATTGTGGTACTTTCGACGGTCTTGTAATGACTCCGTTCATTCAAGGTGGCGATGTCATCGAGAACTTAGGTACTCGAGTATTGGGTCGTGTACTTGCTGAAGATGCGAAGAAACCAGGTTCGGATGATGTGATTCTTCCACGTAATACTTTAATCGACGAAAAACTTGCAAACTACTTAGAAGAGCAAGGTGTCGATGAAGTGAAAGTACGTTCAGTTGTAAACTGTGAATCTACTTTCGGTGTATGTGCGAAATGTTACGGTCGTGACCTTGCTCGCGGTCACTTGGTGAATCCAGGTGAATCTGTGGGTGTAATGGCTGCTCAATCAATTGGTGAGCCAGGTACACAGTTAACAATGCGTACGTTCCACGTAGGTGGTGCTGCGAGCCGAACTTCTGCTGCTAACAGCGTACAAGTTCGTAACAAAGGTACAGTACGTTTCCACAATGTGAAAACAGTACAACACGCTAAAGGTCACTTGGTATCAACTTCACGTTCAGGTGAAATCGGTATCGCAGATGACATCGGTCGTGAACGCGAACGTTACAAAATTCCATACGGTGCTTCAATCATCATTAAAGATGGCGAAGCTGTGGAAGCTGGCGGTATCGTAGCGACTTGGGATCCGCATACACATCCACTTGTTACCGAAGTTGCAGGTAAAGTGCGTTTCAGCCAAATCGCTGATGGCGTAACTGTGACATCGAAAACTGATGATGCAACAGGTATGACGACTATTGAGGTACTTCCAGTAACTTCACGTCCAGCATCTGGTAAAGATATGCGTCCAGCTGTTGTATTGGATACAACAGATGGCGGCGAACAGTTCTACTTCCTACCACAAAACACGATTCTGACTGTGCGCGATGGCGAAACAATTGGTGTCGGTGATGTTATTGGTCGTGTGCCACAAGAATCTTCACGTACTCGTGATATTACCGGTGGTCTTCCACGCGTAGCTGACTTGTTCGAAGCACGTAAACCGAAAGAACATGCGATCCTTGCTGAAATTTCAGGTATCGTAAGCTTCGGTAAAGAGACCAAAGGTAAGAACCGTCTTGTGATTACTCCGGATGATGGCTCTGAGATTTACGAAGAGCTAATTCCGAAATGGCGTACGATTAACGTGTTCGAAGGCGAGCATGTGAACCGTGGTGAAACCATTTCTGATGGTCCGCAAAACCCACACGACATCTTACGTTTGAAAGGCGAAGTTGCACTGACAAACTACATCGTGAACGAAGTTCAGGACGTATACCGTCTGCAAGGTGTAAAAATCAACGACAAGCACATTGAAGTGATCGTACGTCAAATGCTTCGTAAAGTTGAAATCACTGACGGTGGTGATACAAGCTTCATCAAAGGCGAGCAAGTGGAATACATCCGCGTTGTTCAAGAAAACCAAGCTGTGGCAGCTCAGAACAAGTTCCCAGCGAAGTTTGAACGTCAATTGATGGGTATTACCAAAGCGTCGCTTTCTACTGACTCGTTCATTTCTGCTGCATCGTTCCAGGAAACAACTCGTGTGTTAACTGAAGCTGCTGTAACAGGTAAAGAAGATGAATTACGTGGTCTGAAAGAAAACGTGGTTGTAGGCCGTCTGATCCCAGCGGGTACAGGTTTGGCATACCACTTAGAACGTCGTCGTCAAGAGTCTGAAGCTGCAGAGCTTGAGCTTCACAATGACTTCTCTGATGTAGATCAAGCGTTAAGCCAAGCATTTAGCGATGAATTTAACGGTCTTTAATTAGCCCTTAAATCATTCCAAAAAAGCCACCTTCGGGTGGCTTTTTTTATGTGGATGAATTGAAAATTAAAGCTTTCCTAATATTGAAATATTTCCTATAGTAAAAATAGAACATAACACATCTCTTGATTTTTAAACTTAAACATAACGGGGTCTTTTGATGAAATTCACACAGCAATTATTCGCAGTTTCTGCATTATTCAGCTCATTGACAGCGATTGCTGCACCTATGCCCAATTCGATTGTGGTAGAAGATAAAGCTGTAGTTCCAGTACTAAAAACAGAAGTGATTCGCCGTGTTGCAGGTCAAGAACCTGTACGCCAAGTAACTGCAACAGTGTTAGAAATGACCAATAAAGGTCAGGATATCGTGGCACGTGAAATTGAACTTTCAGATCACCAAAGTGATTTTTCTGAAAAGAAATTATCGATTCCAGTAGTACAACGTGGTGGTGTCATCATCCCGACTTCTAAAATTGAAACCAAGACTACGGTGAAGCAGGACGGTCAGATTATTCGTCAAAACACCAATATTGATGCAGAAGGTGTAGAGTTTAAGAAAGGGCAGGAACCGATTAAACGCACGCTAAAACTAGATCAGGTAACAGATCCAGAAAGCAAAGCCAAACTCTCTCATGCTGTGCTGACTGAAAATGGTGAAACCACAAAAGATTTGATGATTTTGGATGAAAACCCTGAGTGATTCGTAAGCGATTAGGCGTGGTTTTTACAAAATGCAGCATTTATGCTCCAAGCCGTAACAAGCTATGTTTAATTGTTTCATACAATGGTTTTAGAATCATAGGTATTGAAGAAGACAAGGAACATCACAATGAAAAAAGTAATGAGCGTATGCGCAGTCGCGATGATGTCGACCCTAATGCTTGCTGGTTGTGAAAGCATGTCGCCCAATGAACAGCGTATTGGTGCTGCAGCTTTAGGTGGTGCCATTGGTGGTGGTGTGGGTAATAATGTCGGTGGTGGTGTAGGTGCAGCCGTTGGTGGTGGCGCTGGTGCAGCTGTCGGTAGTAAAACTCAAAATGGTTCAAACCGAAATGCTACATATAGTGGTGTAGGTGGTGCGATTGGTTCTGCAGTCGGTAAAAGTATCTTTGGTGGTAACACTGGTGCTGCGATTGGTGGTGCAATCGGTGGTGGTGCAGGTGCTGCAATTGAGCAAAATCGCTAATCCAATCCGATAAAATTGAATGAAAAGGCGCTTAAAGATAAGCGCCTTTTTTATTTGCGTGGACGGGGTTGCTTGCGACGAATGTATAGGGTTTTTTGAACTTCAGCGATACGTAAGCCTGCTTCATCAAAAATATTTAAGCTATAGTTCCGTAAAACAGGTGCGTGGTTATCTGCTAAGTTTTTAATATGATTGATTTCATTTGGGTCGAGCTGGATGTCGGCGTATACCGTTCCACGCCCGGGAGATAAAAATTGGATATTTGCCGCTTTGTCCCACACGATATAACGTGAGCCAAGGTGATGCATCAAAATCAACATATAAAATGGGTCAACCATTGAATATAGACTACCGCCAAAATGTACACCGACAATATTTTGATTTTTTCGAGTTAATGGCATTTTGACGCGAATGTGATAATTGGCGAGATCAATTTTATCAATCGAAATGCCAGCACCTTTATAAGGGGCATAATGATTGAGTAAGAATTTAGAGACAATAGGCATTGTCATTATTTTCTGGATTATGCTCATACTGGGTCAATTTTTTTTTATGCTGAACTTTGCATACTAAATGAGTTTCAAAACTGTGGCATTGATCACATTGCCCATGTTCACAAATAAAACGTCAATTCGATGGAATCGATAAAAGGACAAGAAGAATGCAACCACTAAATACGCAATGGGTGAATACCACAGATCAACAACGGCTCTATGTGAAGACATGGGGTGATGAAACTAAGCCGGCATTGGTTTTGGTTCATGGTTATCCTGATAATCAGGAAGTATGGGAACCGGTTATTGAACATCTTATTAATGAATTTTATATCGTCACCTATGACGTGCGAGGTGCAGGGCAGTCCTCTGTGCCCCGTAAAGTACGAGATTACCGTTTAGAACAACTTTCACTTGATTTAGATAGTGTGACGCAAGCGGTATTAGGCGAGCGTAGTTTTCATTTGGCCGCGCATGATTGGGGCTCTATCCAATCTTGGGAATCGGTGACTGAGCCAAAATTTCGCTCACGTATTTTGTCTTATTCAACTATTTCTGGGCCATGTTTGGATCATGCGGCATTTTTGCTCAGAAATAGCTTTAAGCATCAGCAGAAAAAATTACTCAAATTATTAAGTAAGTCATGGTACATCGGGGTATTCCAATTACCATTTTTGGCACCGACCGCGTGGCATTTTTTGAATGCTGAACGTTGGGGAAAAATTGTGAATGATTTAGAACGTACTCAAGAATTGCCTTTGAATCATAATATTCAGCATGATGGTAAACACGGTATTGCGCTTTACCGTGCTAATTTTATTCCTCGCTTAACTCAGCCTAGACAACGTCATGCGGTCTGTCCTGTACAAGCGATTGTGTTGAAACATGATAATTTTGTCAGTCCAGACTACATTAAAGAATTACCTAAATGGGTTGAGGATTTATCGGTGGTTGAAGTCAATGCCAATCATTGGGCTGTGCTGAGCCAACCCGAAAAAATTGCAGGTTACATCGCTCAATTTGCGCAATCACAGCAGCTTTAAGTAAATCTTTCAACAGTGTCAGTTCATCGATAGAGGGCTAAATAGAGAGCAAATTCTGATAAAATACGGTTTTTTGTCAGACTCCCTTTTTCTTATGTTTGCTATTCTTGCCGCAATTACAGTCATGTTTGGGCTGTCGCTGGCACGCGTGCCTGTTGTATTTGCACTGATCATTGGTGCAGTAACAGGTGGCTTGTTAGCTGGCCTTGGTATTCATGGCACCATCGAAGCGTTTAATAGTGGCTTAGGCAACGGTGCTCAAATCGCACTTGCTTATGGCGTGTTGGGGGCATTTGCTTTGGCACTTGCGCGTTCAGGTTTGCCAGATTTACTGGCTTATCAACTCATTACTAAACTCAAAGGTAATAGTAATGTGAAAGCCCAGAATCGCGTGAAATACGTAATTTTCGCTACTATCGCTTTAGCCGCCGTATGTTCACAAAACGTGATTCCAGTGCACATCGCGTTTATTCCAGTATTAATTCCACCATTACTCAGCGTATTTAATCATTTAAAACTTGACCGTCGTTTGATTGCTTGTGTTCTGACTTTTGGTCTTGTGGCGACTTATATGCTGGTACCTTTTGGTTTTGGTGCTATTTTCCTTAATGATATTTTAGGTCAAAACATCAATACCTTTGGTAAGCCATATGGTTTCAACATCAGCTATGACCAAATTCCAACTGCTATGGCAATTCCAGTATTTGGGATGTTTGTTGGCTTATTAATTGCTGTTTTTTATAGCTACCGTAAACCACGAGAGTATGCTGACGTTCAGGTTAAGGAATCACAGCACACCATCTCATCTGATGTAAAAGCAGATGAAAATGGTAAACCACAAGTCGCTAAATTTACTTTGATTATGGCTGCGGTTGCAGTGGTTGCTACGCTTTCTGTTCAAGTCATATCTGAGTCGATGATTTTGGCGGGTCTTGTTGGTGTTGCGATCTTAAGCTGTGCAGGTATTTTTAAGTGGAAAGAAGCCGATGATGTCATTATCAGTGGTATGCGCATGATGGCACTGGTTGGTTTCATTATGATTTCTGCGCAGGGCTTTGCATCTGTGATTGAGGCTACGAATCAAGTACCAATACTGGTACAAGCTTCGGTTGAATGGATTGGAAACAGCCGAGGTTTAGCTGCATTTTGGATGCTATTGATAGGGCTATTAATTACCTTAGGTATTGGTTCTTCATTCTCAACAATCCCAATTTTGGCCATTATTTATGTACCACTTTGTATTCAATTTGGTTTTAGCCCAGCGGCAACGATTGCCATTATTGGTACAGCAGCAGCTTTAGGAGATGCAGGTTCTCCGGCATCAGACTCAACTTTAGGCCCAACATCAGGCCTTAATATGGATGGTCAGCATGACCACATGAAAGATAGTGTGGTCCCGACCTTCATTCACTACAATATTCCATTAATGATCTTTGGTTGGATTGCCGCAATGGTACTCTAAAAAATTTTCAAAGATAAATAAAAAGGCGATTATATAATCGCCTTTTTTGTTATTTAATTCTGAGGATTTTGGTTGGATTAAAATAATTCATTTTATTAATTCTGATTAAAAAGGTTGGTATATTATGAATAATAAATTAATTATAACGGTGAAAATATAAAACCAAGCATTGCACTATGATTAAAATAAATATATTTAATTAATAATAACTTATATAATAATGTAATAAATTATTAAATAATGTTATTGCATAATTTTAATACTAATGTTTAATATTAATTATTCATTCTAGAAGGTTGTTTAAAAATGTTAAAACAAGCTGCTCTTATTGCATTATTGGGTATGTCTGCATCAGCGATGGCTGGTCAATGGCAAGTGAAAGTTGGTGGTTCTGTGGTAGCCCCTACTTCTGACACAAGTATTTTAAACGGCGCAGTAAATGTTGAAGCAGATCATGAATATGCATTTACACCATCAATTGAATATTTCTTTAATGACAACATTTCAGCTGAATTACTTTTGGCAACGCCAATAAGTCATGATGTAAATGTTACAGGTGCTGTAGATGCTGGTGTGAAGGTCAAACATTTGCCACCTACAATTACTGCAAAATATAACTTTAAAAATTCAACACGTTTCACACCGTATATTGGTGTAGGTGGTACAGCATTTGTTGCGTGGGATGAAAAAGCAAGTGGTGATTTAGCTGGTGCTAAAGTAAAAGTAAAAGAAGACTTTGGTTTTGCAGGTCAAGTCGGTTTTAACTACCAGCCAGCTGATGCAAAAAACTGGGGTGTTTTCTTTGATGCGCGTTATGCACAGATCAGCCCAGAAGTTGAAATTAAAGATGTTACAACTTTTGATTTAGATATCGATCCAATGGTGTATACAATTGGTTATAGCTACAAATTCTAAACTGTAGCTAATTTTAAAACCCTGTCGAATGGCAGGGTTTTTTTATGCAGCATATTCCATCCATCAGTTGATCGAATTGAACAAATAGGCAATAGAAAATTTAGGTAGAACTGTTAGAGTCGAGATAAATCAGCAAGTTGGATGAAGAGAAAAGACGATGAAAAAAATTATTCAGGGTATGCTGGTCTTGGGCAGTGCTTATTTTATTTCGACAAGTTATGCCGCAAGTTTTGATTGTAAAAAGGCGAAAACCATTACCGAACATGCGGTTTGTGATAACCGGAGTATTAATGATGCCGATGTCAAAATGGCCACGACCTATACGATTATTCGTCATTTGGTTCCCATGGGGACACGTGGTGCAATTCAAGATCAACAAATAAAATGGCTACAACTACGCGATCAGTGCCGTGACAATGTCAGTTGTTTAAGTGATGTATATAAAATGCGGCAGCAAAAACTGGATCTCTACATGGACCGCGTTTATAAACAAGGACCTTTTTAACTAAATGTGCGGAATTCTCCATCTATAATCTGTGATTTAGATGGAGATGGATAGCACGCCTTTTCAGTCGGGTCTTTCTTGGTTTTGGATGTATTCTCGAATTACATCAATTGTCGCTCCAC
>NZ_VOZH01000036.1:0-27654 GCF_013419875.1 Acinetobacter sp. YH12049
CTGATGCTAGTTGGTCTAACACCTTGCAATGTTTGTCTTTTATACGTAATTTAAGGGTTTTCATGTACTTATATTAACAATCAAAACTCAAGGAAAATAGTCCTTAGTTAAATCAAACGACACTTCAGGTCGTGTCGCTTATATCTCTGACCTGAAGGACAGAGTTTTACCCTCCATTTGATAAAAAAACACCTGAACAGTGTTCAGGTGTTGGGAAAGGGACTTAAGAGATCGTCGAATGATTAGCCATTCTTAATGCGAATGATGCGATCGGTACGATCATTGACTAGCACGTAGTCACCATTGATTTTGTACCATTGTTGATAACGACCGGTGTTCGGTAAGCGGCGCGCTTCACGGTCACTCACTTTGTAGCGGCTTGAATCGAAATAACGAGGAAAGCTTTGACCAACACGCCAATCGCGGCTTGGATTTACACGACGAAAGTCATTACGGTCGTAGCGATTATTGTCATAACGGTTGTTGTTATTCCAATTACTCGGACGGTGATCTTTGTCCCAACGGTTGTCTTGATGTTGGTATGACGGATGGTAACGGCGGTCATCTTGACGATGGTCTGGCGCAGCAATGGCTGCTGTTGTTGCCATCAAAGCCGATACGGAAAGAACTAAACTCGATACGATTTTGTTCATGGGACACCTCTATACATTTCTAATCTGTTTTTCGATGATTCAAAATTAGCGAGAAAGTTCAGAGAAAGCGTGGGGGCAATATAGTTGAATTGTGAAATGTATGGAGGAAATTTGAAGGTGTGTAAATGATCTGAACGCTAGGCAGCATCAGCTTTTGCGGTTAAACATTAAAAAAAACTCATAAAAAAAGCCCAGAGTTGATCTGGACTTTAAAAATATGGCGAAATTAAATTCAAAACGGCTTACATACCTAAAATTTTCAGAATACTGTTACTATCTGAGTTGACCAATATGTAGTCATTATTGATTTTATACCATTGCTGATTACGCGATGGTTTAGGTAAGTTATGGTCTTTATAATCGACTTTATAACCATTACCACGATAATGCTGTGGCATCACATAGCCCGTTTGCCATTTATGTTGTTGCAAACGTTTGACTCCACGTTGTTCACGCATACGGCGTCGATCTTCAAGATCGTCATCGTCCTGATAACCACGGAAATCACGATCTTTTTTCATTTGACCATATGCATTGCCGCGTGGGCCATCAAAGCCACGTTCATCGTTCTTGAAGTGAGGCGCTGCAGACGTGATGCTGCTTGCTATTAAAGCACTGAAAGAAATAGCCAAAATTGGCAAAATCTTTTTCATGTTCAACCCTCATGAGTAATTTATCTTCAATATCACTACTGTACGCATTAAATGCAGAGAAACTGTGAAGAAAGATGAATATTTCTTTAAATAAAACGAAGAGATTGCGGATATTATGCGATAAATTTCGCGCTGAGAACAATCTTTCCATCTTGGAAGAGATGGTCCGATAATGCGCGCTTTTTATCCTTGCAATTCAGCTTTGATTAAATTTGAGGTCTATTGTAAGCACGATCAAAACAGCCCATCAAGTCTTGACAGGCAAATGAGGGGAGAGATGAAAGACTGAAAATGTTGAGTAACTTCGGGTTTCAGTACCACTGCTCGTTTAGGCATTGGAGTGAATAAATTGCTTGAGCCACAGATTCAGCTTGCTCGGCATCGTCCATTGCAGAGATCAAATTTTCAGTCAGTTGTAAGTTTTCAATTGAACGAATGGTTTCAATTTTGCGTGTTTGATCAGCCATTTGGGTCTCCTTGCCGTCGGTCTATGTCATGGCAAGCAGTCTATGCTTTTATACTTAATTTGAAAAACCGAATATTATTATAAAAATAATTTAAAAATACGATCAATGGAAAGTTGGGTAATGAAGCTGTCTATTGATCAAAGCTTGTTGAATTTCAAATGCTAATCTAAGGGTTTAAAAAAAGGGCATCAAATGGCCCTTTTTAAACATGAATTTTTCACTTGGAACACACTTAGTATGCGTATTTCAGGTCAGTATAATCCGTTAATGATTTTTGAATATGAGCTTGAATAAATTCATTAATATCTTCAGGTGTCATTGCTGCACCTTGTTTGGTAATCACATGCTCAAACGGTGCTTGATCTTGCGCAATGATGCGATAAACAAAGTTAGTGATCACTTGAAAGCCTGCTTCTTGCTTTTGAATGCAAGTGACATAGAAATAGGCATGCTCAAAGTTTAAGTCAGTATGCGAAAAAATAAATTGTTCAAATAATTTTGCATTTTGACCGACATCTAAGCCTTTTAAATCGTCCACGATACTCGGGTCGAATTTCATGCCATATTTTGCTGAAATGGGTTGACCCTCGATCAGTAGGTTAACCATGCCATCCTCAGTTGGAGTCACTGTAATATTGCTAAAGTCAGACATGTATCAATCCAATGTTTTTAAAGAATGCCCCAAGTATCGGCAAATTTGCTAAAAACTCAAGTCGACTTTCGCGTGGTCACTGCAAAATCATTCGGTTAATGATGCGTTGTAAAGATTCAAGACATAAAAAAAGGAAGCGCGATCTTCCTTTTTAAATTGGGTTTTCACCCTATTCATCTTGGGCATCTATGCTGGCACCAGTTAAATGCAAGCTGTCGTCACCCATTAAATATAAATATGCAGGCATGATGCTTTCAGGCGTAGGCAAAGTTTTTGGATCTTCGTCTGGATACGCCTTTGCACGCATGGCAGTACGTGTCGCACCAGGGTTAATACAGTTAAAACGAATATTGGGGTGTTCATTTTCTTTAGCGAACAATGTGCTTACGGCTTCAATGGCAATTTTTGAAACCGAGTACGCGCCCCAACGTTCACGGGCTTCACGCCCCACACCTGAACTGGCAAAGACCACTGAGGCATGCTCAGATTTTTGCAGTAGGGGCATCAGCTCTTGAGTCAGTACAAAGGGCGCACGAAGGTTCACCGCCATGACATCATCCCAAACATCCACAGGATAATGTTCTAGTTCAGTTCGCTCACCCAAAATCCCTGCATTATGCAAAATGCCGTCTAGGCGACCAAATTGCTTTTCTAAGGTATCGACCAACAGCTCATAATCACGAGGAGAGGCACTAGACAGTTGTAGCGGTAAAATCGCCGGTTGGGGGGCACCCAAGCCTTCAATTTCATCGTAAATCACTTCTAGTTTATTCAGTGTGCGTCCATGTAAGACCACGGTTGCGCCATGTAAGGCATAACTGAGGGCAGCCGCACGGCCAATACCATCGCCCGCACCTGTAATCAGGATAATGCGATCTTTGAGCAGATCGGGGCGAGGTTGATATTCTGAATATTTCATCCGTACCTCCTCGTTTTATTGTGTTGTGTTCTATCGTTATAAAGTCGCTGTGTTGAGCGTTTTCGGTTTGATGACCAAATCATGAATGACTTCATGCAGGTCAGCAACAGTCTTCACTATACAATCTGCATGCCAAGCTGTTAAGTCATCTTTGTGTTGTAAAGGTAAATAGCCATAAGCCGCAAGAATTGTGTACATCTGCGCATTACGACCTGCATCGATATCACGTGGATGATCACCGACATAGATACAATCTTGAGCATCTAGATGAATGTGCTTGGCGGCTAAATACATCGGCTCTGGGTCTGGCTTGGTTTTACTGACATCATCTGGGCAAACCAATACCGAGCAGCGCTCAGTTAAATTCAGCGCTTTGAGCAACGCTTCACTGAGTGAGCGCGGTTTATTGGTGACGATACCCCACGGAATTTGATGCTGTTCCAGTTCATCGAGTAGCGGATACATGCCTTCAAAAAGGTCTGTATCGACGGCTATATCAGCACCATACAGATCTAAAAAGCGTTGACGATGTGCCAGAAAGACAGGATCTTCAACGTCTAACTCTGGATAGACCAGTTTGACCATGGCACGCGCGCCTTCAGATACCTGTACACGAATGTCGTCAGCACTGACCACCGCAATGCCTTTGTCACGGCACATGTCTTGAATAATACGAATAAAATCAGCCGCGGTATCAATCAGTGTACCGTCAAGATCAAAGAGTACAGCTTTCATTAGGCTTCTTTCACCGTATGAACCATGTAGTTCACATCCACATTCGGTGCGAGCCAATAGCGTTTGGTAATCGGGTTATAATGTAAACCTGTCATATCTTTGAGTTTTAACTCGGCTTGACGAATATCATGAGCTAATTCTGAAGGTTTAATAAACTTGGAATAATCATGAGTGCCTTTCGCCAACATGCGTAAAACATATTCCGCACCAATAATCGCAAACAAATAGGCTTTAGGATTACGGTTAATGGTCGAGAAGAACACATGACCACCCGGTTTTACCAGCTTTTGACAGGCTAAAATGATCGAAGCTGGATCGGGTACGTGTTCGAGCATTTCCATACAGGTGACGACGTCATATTGACCTGCTTGCTCTTCTGCCAATTGCTCTACAGGTACTTGGCGATATTCAATATTTTGTACATTTTCTTGTTCGGCATGTAAGCGTGCAACATTCAACGGCGCTTCGCCCATGTCGATACCCAATACTTGCGCACCGCGACGTGCCATGCTTTCAGCTAAAATACCGCCGCCACAGCCCACATCTAATACTTTCTTGCCAGTGATACCATTTGAATGCTCATCAATCCAGTTCAAACGCAGGGGATTAATCATGTGCAAAGGGCGGAACTCAGAATGCTGATCCCACCATATGGCTGCGAAAGCTTCAAATTTGGCAATTTCTTGTGGATCAACATTCAATTGCGACATCGGTTGCACCTCAATCAAGTCTTTATATTTTAGAAAAAAGTTTATGGGAGTTAGTGTAGCGCGTCCTGAAAAAAAAGCGATAAAAGCCTTAAAAAAGTTCACAGAATGAAAACGAAATCGACAGATTTGATTTATAGTGTTGCCATAAACTAATCATAATGATTTTGAGGACGATAAGTTCAATGAAAAAATTCCTTTTAGGCACGATTACAACAGCTATTTTGGCTTTTTCTGGCAGTGCGATGGCAGCGCAATTTGTCGCGGGGACTGATTACACAGTTATTCCAAAACCGATTAAAGTCGAACGTCCGGGTAAAATCGAAGTCCGTGAGTTCTTTTGGTATGGCTGCCCACATTGTTTTACATTAGAACCGCATATGCAAACGTGGTTAAAGCAATTGCCTAAAGATGTACGTTTTGTCCGTACACCTGCAGCAATGAATCCACTTTGGGAACAAGGCGCGCGTGCTTACTATGCATCGGAAGCACTGGGTGTTCGTCAAAAAGCACATTTACAATTGTTCCATGACATTCATGTGGGTCAGAAAAATATCTTAGAACAAGGCGCATTTGCGAAGTTCTACACCCGTTATGGTGTTCCTGAAGCGAAATTTAACAGCACATTTAAATCATTTGCTGTGTCTTCAAAAATTGCTCAAGCGAAAAACTTAGCAGCTCAATATCAATTGAGCGGCGTGCCTGCGATTACCGTCAATGGTAAATACATCGTACAAGGTGAAGATGCCCGTACCGTTGAAATCGTGAAATTCCTTGTTGATAAAGAACGTAAAGCGAAATAACAGTGTTTTGAAAAAGCCGCACTCGATGCGGCTTTTTTTATGCAGGCATATTTTGCGTTTTAGGTCGATAAATTTTGTGGATCAGCGATTTGAGCCAAAGATCGATCCCAATGCAAAATGCCACGAAATAAGAGCTGAACTTGAGTCTGAGCTTGGCGGCGAAATTGTTGTAGCGCATCCGTACGTTGTGGAAGCTCAACATGTCGATGTAAGTCAATCCACTGCATTGCCCAACTTAAGGCCAATTCAAACAAAATTTGTCCCAATACTTTGAGGTCTTGTTCGGATTGAATGTGTTGAGTCGCTTCAACTTGAGCCAGTGCATGGGCCAAATCAGTACTGAGAAAATTAAATTCACGTGTAATGGCTTGTCTTAAGGAAGCTGAACCACCCCAACGCTCTGCAATGAGAAACATCCATGCCTCAGGAAATTGCTCAACGGCATGAAATAAATAATCCAGACTCTGTCGTGTACGTGCATCGGGTGCTTGAAAGCATTGCTGACTCAGTTGATTGAGTACATTGCGAAGGTGCAGGGCCATTTGGTCGACTAGTTCCAAACCGAGCTCATCCATGTCCTGAAAATGGCGATAAAACGCAGCAGGAACCAAGCCGACATGACGGGAAATTTCGCGTAAGCTCAGACTGCTAAAAGAACGGCCTGTGGTACTCAATGCAAGCGCTGCATCAAGGATAGCTTTACGACTTTGTTGCTTACGTTCTTCCCGTATCGACATGCAATTCGTCCTGAATTTTGCGTGGCTTCAGTCTAACAAATTTCCTGATGTCGTACGATGGGCCTATCAAAACTTGGATGAATGGATTTTGTAAATGCACACGAATGCATCCCGAATCTGGCTGTACCTTCTGTTATAATGTGCCGCAATCAATTTTGTCAGATTAAGGACTCATTATGCGTATCGACCAACGAGCATTAGATCAATTACGTGAAGTAAAAATTACCCGTAACTACACACGTTATGCGGAAGGTTCTGTATTGGTTGAATTTGGTCATACAAAAGTTCTTTGTACTGCAAGTGTTGACAACTCAGTACCGCGTTTCCTTAAAGGAAAAGGTCAGGGTTGGGTGACTGCTGAATATGGCATGTTACCTCGTTCAACACATACACGTACTGACCGTGAAGCGGCGCGTGGTAAACAAAGCGGTCGTACTCAAGAAATTCAACGTCTGATTGGTCGTAGCTTACGCGCGATGGTGGATTTGAAAAAATTGGGTGAAAATACCATCAGTATCGACTGTGATGTGATTCAGGCAGATGGCGGTACACGTACAGCATCAATTACAGGTGCAGCTGTTGCCTTGGTTGATGCAATGAATGTCTTGCTTGAAAATAAAAAAATTAAACAAGATCCATTAAAAGGTTTAGTTGCTGCGATTTCTGTAGGGATGTATCAAGACGAAGCATTACTTGATCTTTGCTATGAAGAAGATTCAAGCTGCCAAACAGACATGAACGTAGTGATGACACAAGCTGGTGAGTTCATTGAACTTCAAGGTACAGCAGAAGACAAACCGTTTACACGTACACAGTGTAATGAAATGCTTGAACTTGCTGAAAAAGGCATTCAAGAATTGATCAAAAAACAACAAGAAGCTTTAGGCTGGTAAGTTGTTTGATTCAGTTCAAACTGAATAAAGAACGCATCTTCGGATGCGTTTTTTTATGCGTTGAATATAGAAAATCCAACACGAATCGGCTATTCAGTAGCGTGTCTTTGGCTCAAATTAATAGGATCAGGATGCTTTGAAGGACTAAAAATGAAAAATTGGATGATGTATTTTTCTTTGTTCATCGTATTGTTGATCAGTGGTTGTGATTTTTTTGGAAATCAGGATCAAGAGCGTGAAGGTGGTCGTTTTTCTGAACAAAGTGAAAACTCAAAAGATCAGGACGATGATCAAGATGAGCGCGAGCAGCATGAAGACGATGCGGAGCATGAAAAGGACTCCGAGCATGAAGATGAAGCTCGACGAAGTTCAAAACAACAGCAAGATGATGATTAAGTCATGCTAGATCTTAAGCATCAAAAAGGGTGCTACAGCACCCTTTATTTATGTTTAGAGTAAGTCTAGAGCGTTAGGCATTAAAGCGCATCGATAAATCAATCGCTGTGACATCTTTGGTGAGTACACCCATCGAAATATAATCGACCCCTGTCGTTGCCACTTCACGTAAGTTTGCAATAGTGATATTGCCTGAGGCTTCAAGTTTGCAGCGACCATTGACGTGTTTAACGGCATCAATCATTTGTTGCTGACTAAAGTTATCCAACATCACAATATCCGCACCTGCTTCCAATGCTTGGTTGAGTTCATCCCAAGTTTCGACTTCAACTTCCACAGGTTTACCCGGTGCAATCTGGTGTGCTTTGGCAATCGCTTGTTGGATGCCACCTGCTGCCATGATGTGATTTTCTTTAATTAAAAACGCATCAAATAAACCTAAGCGATGGTTTTGACCACCTCCGACAGCAACCGCATATTTTTGTGCAATACGTAGGCCTGGCAAGGTTTTACGGGTATCGAGTAGACGAGTATGCAAACCTTCAAGCTGCTGGACATAGGCAGCGGTTTTGGTCGCAACCGCAGATAAGGTTTGCACAAAATTTAAGGCTGGACGCTCAACCGTCAGTAAGCTACGCGCAGAACCTGCGAGTTTTAAAAAGGCTTCGCCTGCGGCCACACGGTCACCATCATTTTTCAACCAAGTGACTTGGACAGCGGCATCATAAGCCTGAATGAGTGCATTGACCCAAGGCTGACCCGCCAAGATCATCTCTTCACGGCTGATAATCGTTGCAGTTGCTTGTTCATCTTCTGGAGTTAACAGGGCTGTAATATCGCCTTCGCCAATATCTTCTTGTAGTGCGTGTTGAATATTGATTTGGATTGATTGTTCAAGCAAAGATTGCGATATGCTCATAAGAAGTTCCGTATCTTTTTAACCCAGGAAAATGTGCGCGTTATATTAGCATTGTTCATGAAAAATGAGCGATTTTTAACTCCTTTCACAGACTTGAATTGAGATTTCAATGTGAAAGTTTTAGCATTAAACCTTTCAAGTAGGGCTCGGCGTTTTGATCTGCAGCATTGCAGGCCGGCTTAGACACAGGATTTTTTTATGTCACAAGCAACAACATTTCAGGTGCAGGATGGGCAATTGCTAGGTGCGCGTCAAATTCCATCACCGAATTTTAACCAGCGTCCTGAAGATACCGAAATTCAGCTTGTCGTCATTCATAATATTAGTTTGCCACCTTCTCAGTTTGGAGGTGGTTATATCGAACAATTTTTCCAAAATCAGTTGGATTGGTCGAAACATCCTTATTTTCAAACCATTGAAGGGATGCAAGTATCGACACATTTATTGATTCTGCGTACGGGTGAAGTCCTACAGTTTGTCAATTTTAATGATCGGGCTTGGCATGCAGGTCGTTCAACCTATTTAGCACAAAAAGAATGTAATGATTATTCGATAGGCATCGAACTCGAAGGAAGTGATGATTTACCTTTTGAAGCTGCACAATATGCTGTGCTGACCGAGGTCGTGGCGTGTTTACAACAGGCTTATCCTAAAATTCAACAACATATTGCAGGGCATTCAGATATTGCACCGGGACGTAAAACTGATCCGGGTCCATTTTTTGAGTGGAACGCTTTTCGTCAACAGCTGCATCATTTTAAAAACAAATAAACAATACACACTGCGTTTAATAAACCAATGAAATTCCTTGACGAGTTTCATTACAATAGGCGCACTTTCAAAAGTGAGAAATACCGATGGCGCTTTGGCGTTCGACAGTCATTGTCAGTGCAATGACTATGTTGTCCCGTGTATTGGGACTGGTACGGGATATTGTCCTGTTAAATGTATTTGGTGCAGGTAAAGACTTCGATACCTTCGTGGTTGCCTTTCGTATTCCTAACTTTTTTAGGCGTTTATTCGCAGAAGGGGCATTTTCACAAGCCTTTATTCCTGTATTGACTGAATATAAAACCAGTCGAACCCATGCCGAAGTCCAGATTCTGATTAGCCGTGTTTTTGGCTGTTTAGGTCTGGTGATGACCAGCTTGACGTTCATCGCGATGGTGGCCGCACCCGCGATTATTTATATCTATGCACCGGGTTTCCATGGTGATGCAGACAAGTTTGCGTTAGCCACCGATATGTTCCGCCTAACGATTCCTTACTTACTGTTTATGTCCTTAACAGCATTTGCCAGTAGTATTTTGAATAGTTATGGCTCATTCAGTACACCTGCGTTCGCTCCAGTGTTACTTAATGTCGCGATGATTGCCGGTGCGCTATGGTTAACCCCTTATATGGCCGAGCCAATTATGGCTTTAGGTTGGTCTGTTGTCGCTGCAGGCTTCTTACAATTGGCGATTCAGATTCCAGAGCTATGGCGTAAAAAATTACTGATTCCACCGAAAGTTGACTTCAAACATGAAGGTGTTGATCGCATCATGAAGTTGATGCTGCCAGCGCTGTTTGGTGTCTCAGTGACGCAGATCAACCTACTGTTGAACACCATTTGGGCGTCTTTCATGCAAGATGGTTCAGTATCATGGCTGTATAGTGCTGAACGTATGACCGAGCTGCCTTTAGGTTTGATTGGGGTGGCCATTGGTACCGTGATTTTACCGTCATTGTCTGCACGCCATGCTGAACAGGATCAGGACAAATTCCGCCGTATGATTGATTGGGCGGCTAAAGTCATTATCTTGGTGGGTGTGCCTGCCAGTATTGCGCTGTTCATGCTTTCGACACCTATTATTCAGGCCTTATTTGAACGTGGTCAATTTAGCTTTGAAGATACACAAATGACTGCATTAGCATTGCAATGTATGAGTGCTGGTGTGATTTCATTCATGCTCATCAAAGTGTTTGCACCAGGGTTTTATGCGCAGCAAGATACAAAAACTCCAGTACGTGTAGGTTTAATGGCGGTCGCAGCCAATGCTATTCTGAACGTGGTGTTTATTGGGTTCTTTAAACTGATTGATTGGCATGCTGAGCATATGGCTTTGGCATTGGCATCATCGGGTTCCGCTTTAGTGAATGCAGGGATGCTGTATTTTTATTTACATAAGCGCAATATTTTCCGTTTTGGTGCGCATTGGAAAAAATTGGTGATTCAGTTTGCGATTGCCAATGCTGTGATGATTGCTGCACTGTGGTATGGCTTAACATGGTACAACGGTGATGTATCTGCGTGGATGCGTGTCGCGGAAGTGATCATCTTATGTGTGATTGGCATTGCTGCTTATGGGATTGCTTTAATTGCAACCGGCTTTAGACCTCGTCACTTAAAACCTTAAAGCTAAAACCTACAGCGTAATGCGTTTGACGTTGATGTAAAAAATAAGAGCCCATAGGCTCTTATTTTTTTGATTGAGACTCAAGATGATAAAAACATAGGTTTCTGATTCATGAGTCTGAGGGGAGTAATTTGTAGTTTAAAACGACATTGAATCAGTCACTCAGTCGCCTAAACTTTTCCTCGAGAGAGGAAACCAACAATTGCGAGAATGACTGCAATAACCAAAAGAATAACAGCAAAGTCTTTGGATAAGCCTGCAACACCACCAAAACCTAGCAGACTCGCAATCAATGCAATTACAGCGAAAATAATAGCCCAGCGGAACATAGTTTTATCTCCATGTGATTTTTTATTCTGTCTCATCAGTATAGGAGTCACAGAAAGCATGCTATGTATTCTTTTGTTTATTTAATGTTCAATATTCGGTAACTTAAACAAGGAATTTATGTGCGGGTTCAGTTAATATGCCTGCCACCTTCGTTGCGAGCGAGAAGATGACCGATACTCTACGCCCACATTTTTGGAAAAAGCATGCTTTGACTGAACTCACTCATTTGGAGTGGGAGTCCCTCTGTGATGGTTGCGGGCTGTGTTGTTTAATCAAGCTTGAAGATGAAGATACGCAAGAGGTGGCATACACCAAAGTGGCATACAAACTTTTAGATTGTGAAACTGCCAGTTGTTCCGATTATCCAAATCGCAAATCACACGTTGCAGACTGCATACAGCTGACACCTGAACAAATTCACCAATTTCATTGGCTACCGCCGAGCTGTGCTTATCGTAGAATTTCTGAAGGTAAAGATTTACCGCGTTGGCATCATCTCGTGACGGGAAGTCGTGACAGTATTTTGAAGGCAAGAAAGTCTGCCGCAGGGCGTTGCATCAGTGAAGAAGACGTCAACCCTGACGATATTGAAGATTATATTGTACGTTGGGTACGCTAAAGGACACAGATACGCTCTATCTTGGATCTAGAGTTGATCTTGTATCATAGCCAGAAAGTCTTGTTCTGACAGAACCTGAAAACCGTGCTGTTTGAGGAGTGCTGTGGTTACCCCATAGCCTTCAATTTTCGTACGGGTAAAGCTGCCGTCATAAATATAATGGCTGCCGCAAGACGGGCTGCGATCTTTCAAGACAACAACATCAACTTTGTGTAATTGGGCCAATTCTAACATTCGTTGAGCACCTGCAATAAATTCAGCACTAATGTCTGTCCCCAAAACATCTTTAACTTGAGCTGTACCATTGAGCACATCACTGGCTTGACCATTTTGAATTTCTGCAGGAAAACGTGGACAGCTCAGGCCGCCCATCATTTCTGGGCAGGCCGTAATGACTTGGTGAGTCTGCATCAGTTGGCAAATTGCTTGTTGTGTATTTGATTTGGCATCATAACGAACGGGTTGGCCTGCCAAACAGGCACTGACTAAATACTTCAGTGTCATCGTGTCTTGCTCCACAAGTTTTAGTGACTCAAAAGTTCTATCGCATGGTCATAACTGAGCGGACGATAAAAGTAAAAACCTTGTCCAGTATGACAATTACATTCTTTTAAGGTATCGACCTGTTCCGGTTTCTCTATACCTTCGACTAATATATTCAGGGAAACACTCGCACCAATTTGTGTAATCGCTTTGACAATGGCAAGTGCTGAACAGTCGGTATGCATGCGTTCCACAAAATTACGGTCTATCTTAATACAGTCGACAGGGTAATTACTCAAACGTGTTAATGATGAATGACCTGTACCAAAATCATCTAGAGAAATGTGTATGCCATGCTCTTTTAATAAATGGAGAGCGCGAATCACATAATTTGAGCCACGTTCTGACAGGCTTTGCTCGGTAATTTCGACCTCAATAATGTCTGGTGATATACCAAACTGCTTTAAGCGATTCAGTAGTTTTTCCGCATAATCATCACGTAAAAATTCGACAGGTGCAGCATTTATTGAAATCGGTAGCGGTTGTAGTCCGAGTTCAATCCATTTTTGAATATCTTGAAAGATTTTAATTTGCATTGTTTTACTAATGCGTGAAGCCAATTCATAATCTTGAAATGCAGCAAAAATTTGAGAAGGTAATTGTAATTGTTGGTCTTTATCATACCAACGTAACAACGCTTCAAAGCCGATAACTTGACTGTCAGACAGACGAACTTTGGGTTGATAAAACGGAATAATTTGATTGGAATTAATCAAGCTGCGTGCAAGCGTTAATTGGCGAGTAGTATTTTCAAGGGTTTTGAACATAGTATGGTTGAACATTCGTACACCACCACGACCACTGCTTTTTAAATCATTTAGCGCAATATCAGCACATTTAAGTAAATTCGAGGAATTTTGTGCATCGCGAGGGTAGATCGCACAGCCAATACTCATACCAATATTGATACTTTGCCCATTATAGAAAATGGGCATGTCCATTTGCTGACAGGCGATGCTGGCAAAATTCTGTAATTGTTGTTGCGATTTTAAATTTGGAATAGAAATGGCAAATTCATCGCCACCTAAACGTGAAACTACAATATTTGTATCAAAACATTGCTGAAAACGCTGCCCAAGGGTATGCAGTAAATGGTCTCCTGCACTATGACCTAAGGTGTCGTTAATATGCTTAAAATAATCTAGATCGATTAATAACAAACCCAGTTGTTGCTGATGTTCTCGCGCCACTTTTAATTGGCTTTTAAATACTCGACTAAACGCACGGCGGTTTAATAAACCTGTTAAATCATCTTGTTCAATGATGCGTTGAAGTTTATTTTCTGCAAGTCGCTGTATCGTAATATCACGTGATACACAGAGGATTTCTTTGACTTGGCCATATTCGTTGAATACTGGGCTGAGCATATTATCCCAATAAGCCAAGGGTTCATCTGCTACTTGGCTCATGCCGACAAAGCGAGATATTTTACCTTCTTTGGCTTCGGCAAAAGCATTCAAACACGCGTCACGGACTTCTTCAGGCAGTAATTTATGCCAAGACATACCAAACTCAGTTTCAGTTAGAGGTACGCCCAGAGCTAAACATCCCGCGCGGTTCATATGCAGAACTTGACCGTCTAGACTTAATAATTTTATACAGTCGACACTAGCATCTAACATTTGATTACGACTATTCAGTTTTTCTCGTAATTCAGCGAATTGATTATCTTGTAATTGTATATTCTTGGCTTGGGGCATTTTTTGAAATAAATTTATAGGTAGATCAATGCCTTGTTGAACTTGAACGATTCGCTTTTGCTTTGTTGATTGCTTCATACAATCTGTCCAATTGGGTCAGGCAAGTCTAAAATGGGATATCTTGCCGATGATACTTTAATTTGATCAATAAGGGCTAGGATGTCTTGTTACATTATAGTTAACATTCGCCTAAGCTTTTTTACATGCAAGATACTTAAATAACGACATTAAACCACCCTCCTAAATTGAATACCGAATAAAGCAAAGATTCTGCCAAGGCAGTGTTAGAATAGAAAAAACGTCCCCAATTGCCGGAAACGAAATAATAAGATGTCAGACAGCCAAATTCCTCTTCCTGAACGCATGCGTCCTCATGATTTATCTCAAATTATTGGACAAGATCACCTTTTGGGTGAAGATGCACCGTTACGCCAGATGATTGACCAAGGGCATTTGCCATCGATTATTTTTTGGGGACCTCCAGGTGTAGGTAAAACCACGATTGCATTGTTGTTGGCGCAGGCTGTTGACCGACCATTTATTAGTTTATCTGCGCTCAATACTGGGGTGAAAGAGTTACGTGAAATCATCGCCGATGGTGGAGATTTATTGACACCTGTGGTGTTTATTGATGAAATTCATCGTTTTAATAAGTCACAACAAGATGCATTACTGAATGCAGTTGAAAAGGGCAAAATTACCCTGATTGGTGCAACCACAGAAAACCCTTCATTTGAAGTTAATAATGCCTTATTGTCGCGTTGTCAGGTCTATACCTTAAATGCTCTGGATAATGACGCAATTCAGCGCTTATTGGATCAAGCGATTCAGCAAGATTCGTTTTTAAAAGAGCGTTATATTCAAATCGAAGAATATGAAGCTTTATTTCAATTTGCCGCAGGTGATGCTCGTAAAGCATTAAATCTTTTAGATTTAATCGCCAGTACGTTTGAGCCAGACTTAGAAAATATCATTAACAATGCGGTGGTAGTCAAAGTTGCGCAGCAAAATATTGCACGCTATGACAAATCGGGCGAACAGCATTATGATCTAGTTTCGGCTTTTATTAAGTCGATTCGAGGCAGTGATCCAGATGCCGCTTTGTATTGGATGGCTCGAATGCTCAAAGGTGGTGAAGATCCTGTTTTTATTGCCCGTCGTATGTTGATTGCGGCATCTGAAGATATTGGCAACTCAAATCCAAATGCTTTACTGTTGGCTGGAGAATGTTTCCGATCTGTGCAGGCAATTGGTATGCCTGAGTGTCGAATCATTTTGGGGCAATGTGCGGTGTATTTGGCAACCAGTGCTAAAAGTAACAGTACTTATTTGGCCATCAACAAAGCCTTAGATTTGGCAGAAAAAACCTCGAATCTACCTGTGCCACTACATTTGAGAAATGCACCAACCAAATTGATGAAAGAGCAAGGCTATGGCGTGGACTATTTATATCCACATAATTATCCTGAGCATTTTGTCATGCAGGATTATATGCCGCCTGAACTGAAAGGCACTAAGCTGTATGAGTCTGCACGCAATAAACGTGAAGTCGAAGGTGAGCGTTTGCAGCAACGACGTTGGATGCAACAACAACAGCAGTAATAATTTGAATGATCATAATGGGAAGGCGCTTCGGCGCCCTTTTTTATGTCTATTTCATGCAAAAAAAAGCCCAACTCAAGGCGAGCTGGGCTGAAAAAATAGGATGTCTTTGGGGAAATATATCCTAGAGGGTAGATGGAAAATCTGGTCGGCATACACATTGGAAACTTATAGATCCTCGTGCTGCCTGGTATGTAGCTATCTTAGTGTGAACGTGGGTAAATGTGAAACAGAGGATTTTTATGGTTAACATTTGTTTTTTCGATCATGGATTAATCGAGTAATATTTAATTAAAAAAACCGAGCTAAAGAGCTCGGTTTTTTAAATCGATGAACGACTTAGATATCAGAAAGGTCGATACCTAAACGTGCAGCAACTTCTTCATACGCTTCAACTACACCGCCTAAACCTTGACGGAAACGGTCTTTGTCGAGTTTTTTCTTAGTGTCTTTGTCCCATAGACGGCAGCCGTCTGGAGAGAATTCGTCACCCAGTACGATACGGTCGTGGAACACGCCAAATTCAAGTTTAAAGTCAACAAGCAGCATGTTGCCTGCATCGAATAGACCTTTAAGTACTTCGTTTACTTTATAAGTCAATTCTTTCATTTGAGCGAGTTGTTCAGCAGTCGCCCAACCTAAAGCAATCGCTTGTGATTCATTCACCATTGGGTCGCCTAACGCATCGTCTTTGAAGAACAATTCGAAAGTTGGCGGAGTAAGTTCTTTACCTTCTTCAACGCCTAAACGACGGCAAAGTGAACCTGCTGCATAGTTACGAATTACGCACTCTACAGGAACCATGGTTAATTTTTTCACTAAAACTTCAGTTGGAGAAAGAAGTTTTTCGAAATGAGTTTCGATACCAGCCGCAGCCAATTTTTCCATGATAAAGGCGTTAAAACGGTTGTTCACCTTACCTTTGCGATCCAGTTGTTCAATTTTTTCACCGTTGAATGCAGAAGCATCGTCACGGAAAACTAGGATGAGGTGGTCAGAACTATCTGTTTCATAAACAGATTTCGCTTTACCAGTATAGAGCAAGGTTTGTTTTAACATGAGGGAACCTTTTTCGAGAAAAAATGCCTAGTACGACTAGGCTGGCCAATTTTGGTAAATCTGAGCTAACAGATCTGCAGCTTTTTCTTTGTCTGCAAAACTGTTATCGGCATTGAACACAGCGATGTTATTGCTTGAACCTACAGAAGAAAGTCTTAAGACATAGGTCTGCTGATCGACCTTGACGGTTACTTCGTAACGGTTTTTGCTCTGACCAACAATGGTATGGTTAAGGCTGCTGAGGGTAGCAAGTGTGTATTGCCAAATTGTAGCAGAATTTCCTTCAACTTTGATCAGTGGATTTTGATTTCCATCCACCAATAGTTGAGGGTGGCTAATATTTGTACTGTCTGTTGAGGAATCTGCGACGACATTATTTTTTTCCGCGGCTGGACGCGGAAGGGCATAGCGATTGCCACGCTTATTTTCAAGCTTTGGTGCATGCTCAATTGCTAGCGGGTCAACTGATGGAGCAGGATACAAAGGCGTTGCAGGACGAACCATTGACCCTTCAGGGTATTTCAGCGGTTCAACATCTGTGGTTTGTTTATAGTCCAGTGTGCCATTATTAAAGGCAAGTGAACTACAACCGGCTAATGTAAATACTGAAAGTGCCAGGCTAAGTCCTAAACGTAATTGCATGATGTTTGCTCTTCTTTATTTGATAACGCCCGCAGTGATGAGTGCTTCACGAAGCGGAGTACGATATTGTTCTGCAAGGGGTGTTAATGGTAAGCGAATGCCTGTTTCAATCAGGTTCATCTCATGAAGTGCCCATTTCACAGGAATTGGGTTCGATTCGCAAAATAAAATTTGATGTAAATTTGCAACAGTATTGTTTTGTTGCTCGGCTTGGACTGCGTCACCCGCCAAAGCGCTTGCACACACTTCGCTCATTTCTTTTGGCGCCACGTTCGCAGTAACCGAAATGTTGCCTTTAGCACCTAAACCCATTAACTGATAAGCCGTTGCATCATCACCTGAGTACACCACCATATCTTTGCCTTTAAGGCCTTCAATGAGTTCTTGACCACGAGGAACATCGCCAGTGGCGTCTTTAATGCCCACGATTTGTGGAATATCAGCAAGACGGATCACGGTGTCGTTGTGCATGTCTACACCGGTTCGGCCAGGTACATTGTATAAAATTTGAGGTAAATCAACAGCTTCAGCAATCGCTTTGTAGTGTTGATACAGGCCTTCTTGGGTAGGTTTGTTATAGTATGGTGTAACTAATAATGCCGCATCTGCACCTAACTCTTTGGCTTCTTTGGTGAGTTCAATCGCTTCGTGGGTTGAGTTTGCACCTGTGCCGGCAATAATTGGAATGCGTTTGTTCGCCACACGGATGATTTCTTTGATCACCTGAGTGTGTTCGGCCATGCTCAAGGTAGAAGCTTCACCTGTAGTCCCTACAGCAACAATACTATTGGTGCCTTGCTTTATATGCCACTCAACCAGCTTCTCGAGGCTCTTCCAATCTACGCTGCCATCTTCAAACATTGGGGTGACGATTGCGACAATTGAACCTTGAATGGTCTGAGCTTGCTGAGTCATTTTGAAAAGCTATCCTATTTGTCCATCCGACAAGATGAAATATTGATTTCTGGATGGTTTCGAATTTTGATTTGTAGCATGTTCATTGGGCTATACCCAAATTGAATAATGCTTACGCAAATTATGACTGATCAAACGCATAAGAACAATATGCTTTGGTCAAAGCCATAAAATTCTTTATACAAATCAAACTTAAAACAATCAAGTGTAAAATAGCGGTTTTTTTGCAGCCTGAAAATTGTTCAGCAGGGGCTGAATCTTGAAAATGTTTTATTTAATCGAGAGGGTTGGCATGGTTGATGGGATTGATTAAATCATCAGCAAAAGGTTGATCTATGTGTATTCCGTGCTTTTTAATCAGAATTTAAGATTAAATAACAATGACTAAAGATTTAAAAACTATATCAATTCGCTCGGGTTTTATTACAAATGATTGTTAAAAACTTGGGTAATAATCTTTTTTATATCTAATAGAAATGGACATGTTTTTATGAGTGTTTAAAAAGATCGCTTGATTTGACTGTTCATTGCACGATTCATATTTTTTTATTTTAAATTTTTAATTGTTTTTACGACTTTGTGACTTAAAGCACAAAAACTATTACACCATGCACGTAATCCAATTTTGGACGAAAGGCTTCAACTTATTGGTAGTTATATCCTTTATAAGGCTCAGCGATGATGCGACTTAATTTGAACGCTGATGACAACAAGGATTCTCCAATGGAAAAGTCAGATAATAAGCATGCTATTGTCACGGTAGCAATCTGCTTCCTTATTGCCGTAATCGAAGGTCTGGATATTCAGGCTGCAGGTATTGCAGCAGCAGGGATTCGTGAATATTTCGGGCTGGATAGCTCGCAGCTAGGGGTGTTTTTTAGTGCCGGTATTTTAGGATTATTACCTGGTGCTTTGGTGGGTGGTCGGATTGCAGACCGAATGGGCCGTAAAAAAGTATTAATTTGGTCTACGGGGATGTTCGCCATCTTTACCTTATGTACGGTATGGGTAAATAGCTTCCATAGCTTACTCGCTGTACGTTTTCTTGCAGGTGCAGGTTTAGGTGCAGCAATGCCAATTTTAATTACCTTGGCATCTGAATCGGTAACGCCACAAAATCGTGGTCGTGCAGTCGGTTTGATGTACTGTGGTATGCCTGTAGGTGCGGCAATCTTATCATTGGTCGCAATGACGGACTTCGGTGCAAACTGGAAAAATATTTTCTATTTAGGCGGTTTATTACCGATTGTTGTGATTCCATTGATGATTTGGTTCCTGCCCGAATCGCGTGAATTCTTGAAAGCCAAAGATCAAGCGGTTCAAGCGACCGCCAATGGCGAAGTGCAACAAGGTGCTTTCAAAAACCTCTTTAACACAGAAAACCGTTTACGTACTTTCTCAATTTGGGTGAGCTACTTCTTCACCTTGATGGTGGTGTACATCATGTTGAGCTGGTTACCGTCGTTGTTCACCGAACTCGGTTTCACTCGTAAAGATGGTGCAACTGCGCAGTTCTACTTCATGGTGAGTGCAACCATTGGTACGATCATTTTAGGTATGTTGACTGATCGTTGGAAGAAAGCTTATGTGATCATTTTGATGTACGGCGGTATTTTGGCAGGTCTATTTGCGCTCAATGGTGCAGGTTCATTGACTCAAATGTACATGGCGTCAGCTTTAGTCGGTGCATTCGTGATTGGTTGCCAAGGGGTGCTGTATGCCTTCGGTGGTATCGTATATCCAACACAGTTACGTGGTACGGGTGTTGGTGTTGCTTCAGCCGTTGGTCGTGTCGGTGCAATGTTAGGCCCTGCAATTGCGGGTCAGCTATTGGCAGCAGGTTTTGGTGCGGCAGGGGTGATTACCGCTGCAATTCCATGTATCGCAATCTCTGCAGTATTTATGTTGTTGTTGGTACGTCGTATTCCATCTTAAGGAACATGTCATATCAAAAAAGCCCGCATATTGCGGGCTTTTTTATGGCGACAATTGAAGTCGCGCTAATGCTTTAAACCAAGATAAATAAATGTATTTTATGTAAAAATACAGCAGAAAGAGAAAATAAAAAATCAACGTAGAGGGGCTATGTCAGCAAGAAAACTGGTCGCAATTTTTAAAGTTGATCAACGTGAATTCAGTTTGTATCTACATCAATACGAATTTATCTTGGAACTCAAACCTGTATTTCAAAGAAATCGCCAACAGCCGAGACAAAATGCGTGGTTAGCCTTTGCCGATGAACCTACCCTAGAAGATGTTGCTGAAAATATTAATGCGTTTGAGGTCATGCAACAGACACGCAGCCATTTATTAAAATATATCTTTCAACATCAACCGCGATATTTTTATTTTCATGCCTCGACTCGGCGAAAAGCCCGTATTTACCCACGCTTTGCACAGCGTTTGGTTGAGCATTTGCCCAAGTATCGGTATTGTCAGGAAGGACAGTCATTTTATTTTTATGCACAGGACTGAATACTAAGGCTTTTAAAATATGAGCGAATCAGTAGAGTCGCCGACAACGCATGACAACGGATGGAGAGATATGCAAAAGAATACAGCGCTGATTGTGGTCGATGTACAAAATGGTTTTACCCCAGGTGGTCAGTTGGCTGTTGCCAATGCAGATCAAATTATTCCAGGGATTAATCAAGTTGGACAATACTTTGCGAATATTGTGCTGACTCAAGATTGGCATCCAGCCGACCATATTTCTTTTGCTGAAAATCATCCTGAGCATGCACCTTATGACAGCATAGAGCTGAATTATGGAACGCAAGTATTGTGGCCAACACATTGTGTACAAGGTACACAGGATGCCGAATTACATCCTGATTTAAATTTACCGACGGCGCAGCTGATTATCCGTAAAGGTTTTCATCAGCATATCGACAGCTACTCTGCTTTTATGGAAGCAGATCAGAAAACCTCAACAGGTTTGGCGGGCTATTTGCGCGAACGCGGTATTGATACAGTCTTTGTGGTTGGGATCGCCACGGATTTTTGTGTTGCATGGACGGCAATGGATGCGCGTAAGCTTGGTTTTGAAACTTTTGTGATTGCTGATTTGACCAAAGGGATCGATTTACAGGGTTCGCTTCAGCATGCATGGCAAGACATGTTGGCGAATGGGGTGAAGCGTATTTACCTGAAAGATATTGTGCAGCAGCATGCACAGGCATTATCTTTGGCATGACCCAGTGGGCTCAGTTGAGAAAAGGCATAAGGGTGTGCCTTTTTTTGTCCCTGTATTTAAATGGAAGATGCCTATGTCGGCTTTCTTAAAATTCACTCAATTTGTGCAGAAAACATTTGCGATTTGGGTGGTGCTGTTTGCAGCGCTCGCCATGTTTTTTCCCGATGTATTTGTTTGGTTAAAAGCATATATCCCATGGATGCTAGGCATCATTATGTTGGGTATGGGCATGACCATGACACTGCAAGGTTTTAAAAGTGTATTGCAAAGCCCTAAAGCTGTGATGATCGGGGTTTTGGCACAGTTTATTGTGATGCCGGGATTGGCTTTTTTCTTGTGTAAATTATTACAACTGCCGACAGAAATCGCGATCGGGGTCATTCTTGTCGGTTGCTGTCCAGGTGGAACGGCTTCTAATGTCATCACCTATATGGCAAAAGGTAATACCGCATTATCTGTTGCCTGTACCTCTGTTTCGACATTACTCGCACCGGTTTTAACCCCTGCGATTTTCTATTTGCTGGCAAGCCAATGGATCGAAATTAATGCGGCATCGATGTTGGTTTCAATTTTACAAGTGGTTTTATTTCCGATCATTGTGGGGTTAATGATTCGAACTGTCTTTAAGCACCGAGTGGATGCCTATATACAGGTCATGCCATTGGTTTCTGTTGTGGCAATTGTAGCGATTGTGGCAGCAATCATTGCGGGTAGTCGAACACAGATTTTGCAATCAGGTTTACTGATTCTTGGGGTAGTGGCCTTACATAATGGCTTGGGCTATCTATTGGGTTTTTGGGCCAGCCGACTGTTTAAATTGCCCTATGCAGACTGTAAAGCAGTGTCGATTGAAGTTGGGATGCAAAACTCAGGTTTGGGTGTGGCATTGGCGGCGACCCATTTTGCCGCTTCACCTCTGACCGCTGTGCCGAGTGCGATTTTTAGTTTGTGGCACAATATTTCGGGTCCCGCACTGGCAACCTATTGGGCAGCACGGACGAGTGAGCCCAAAGCATTGGAACAAGACAAGCCTGTGCAATAAACAATTCAGTAAAATAGAGGGCAATGTCCCTCTTTTTTGATGTCGAAAATAAATTTTACGATTTGATGAACAGGGCTTTAGGGAATTGCATGCTTTTTTAATTGATTAATGCTATTTGTAACATAAGTGTCATATCCGCTGCCTAACATGCCGGCAAACACTTTAGATATAGACTGTTTCAAACAGCATTGAGAGGGTATGCAACATTTTCAGCATTCATCAGCGACCTATTATAATCGTGAATTGTCACTTTTAGATTTCAATCGGCGGGTCTTGGCTCAGGCACTCGATTCAAGTTTACCTTTACTTGAACGCTTGAATTTTCTCATCATTTTTTCACGCAATTTAGATGAATTCTTTGAAATTCGCATTGCGGGGCTAATGAAACAACGAGATTTGAATGCAATTGTACGGACGCCAGATGCCATTCCGACTGAAGTGGTCTTAGATGAACTTTCCCAAGTGATTCATGACACGGTTGCACAGCAATACCACACCCTCAATCATGCTGTATTGCCTGCACTACAAAGTGAAGGCATTCGTTTTATTCAATTTAAAGATATTTTAGAAAAACATCGGGCGTGGATTAGCCATTATTTTAGTAAAGAAGTTCAACCGGTCTTAACGCCGATTAGCTTAGATCCATCGCATCCGTTTCCACGCTTGGTCAATAAAAGCCTCAACTTTATTGTGAGCCTAGAAGGCAAAGATGCCTTTGGTCGTGCCATTGAAATGGCGATTGTGCCTGCGCCACGTTCCTTGCCGCGTTTAATCAAAATGCCCGCCGAGGTTGAAGGCAGTGCAGAGACACAAATTTTCCTGACCGCCATTATTCAGCAACACATCAATGACCTATTTCCGGGAATGAAAGCGACGGGCTGTTATGCCTTTCGAGTGACACGCAATGCAGATTTAGTTCTGGCTGAAGATGTGGATGACTTGGCGGTGGCATTAAAAGATGAATTGTCTTCACGGCGTTTTGGTCGGGCAGTTCGCTTAGAAATTGAAGCTGATTGTCCGCAAAGCATTATTGATTATTTGTTAGATGAATTTGATTTGAGTGAGCAGGAGCTCTATCGCATTGACGGCCCGATCAATTTATCGCGTCTCAGTGCCAGTTTTAATCGACCTGAACTGAAATATCCGGTCTATACACCGATTATTCCTAAAGTTTTTCGTAAACAAACCGCGATTTTTGATGTATTAAAAACACAAGATGTGTTGTTACATCATCCGTTTGACTCCTTTCAACCGGTTATTAACCTATTACGTGAAGCTGCAAAAGACCCTCAGGTTTTAGCCATTAAGCAGACGCTTTATCGCAGTGGGCCAGATTCGGACATCGTACAAGTTTTGGCGGAGGCGGCTCGCAACGGTAAGGAAGTAACCGCAGTTATCGAACTTCGGGCGCGGTTTGATGAAGAATCCAATATTACCGTGGCCAATATATTGCAAGAAGCTGGGGCTGTCGTGGTGTATGGCATTGTGGGCTATAAAACCCATGCCAAGATGATTCTGATTGTGCGCCGTGAAAATAATCAACTATTGCGCTACGCCCATTTGGGAACAGGTAATTACCACGCAGGCAATGCGCGGATGTATACCGATTATGGCCTGATGACGACGCATCCCGATATTTGCGAGGATGTGCATCGCATGTTTCAGGAACTGACAGGCATGGGCAAGATGGCGAAGCTGAAAGCGTTATTGCATGCACCATTTACTCTGCATACTGAATTACTGAAACTGATTGAACAGGAAATTGTTGCTGCACAAGCGGGAAAATACGCACGAATTATTGTGAAGGTCAATGCACTCACGGAACCGCAACTGATTGCTGCTTTGTATCGTGCATCGCAAGCAGGGGTATCTGTAGATTTAATTATCCGTTCGATTTGTTGTTTGATTCCTCAGGTCAAAGGGATGTCTGAGAATATTCATGTGAGATCTATCGTCGGACGCTTCTTAGAGCATACTCGAGTGTATTATTTTGAGCATGCAGGCGAAAAACGATTGTACTGTGCCAGTGCCGATTGGATGGGACGTAACTTATTTTCACGGGTCGAAACCTGTTTTCCCATTTTAGAAAGCCGTTTGAAAAAACGCATTATGAAAGATTGTTTACTTAACTATTTGGACGATAATCAAAATGCATGGGAAATGCAGTCGAATGGGCAATGGGAGAAAGTCGCGGTTGAAGCAGGTGCCGAACCGCATAACGCGCAAAAATATTTGATTGCACAGAAAATTTCGACCGTTTAAGACAAAAAAATCCCGACTTAAGTCGGGATTTTTGATTTCGCTAAAACCTTTACGAGGCTTTTGACTGTTTGGATTTTAAAATTTCAGTTCTGAAGTTTTGAGCCAATTCAGCAGCATCACTGTCCATCCCATTGAGCATAAATGCATGACGAGTGAGCACATTGGTCGGATTTGGCAAGCTCACCAATTGGAAATGATCTGAAATCTCTTTGAGCAAAGTTGTCGGCACATGAATGGCACTTTCTTTGGCAACCAATTGTTGGACTAAACGCTCAGCCGCTTGTACAGAAGACAATTGCATGGCTTCGACAGAGCTTGAAATCGCACTACGGGTTTGTAAAACGAAACGTTTTTCTTCACGGTAGCGTTTATATAAAACATCTGAAAGCAATTGGAATACTGAGCTGATCATGGTGAGGCAACGCAGCGCATCTGGAGTGTCAGCGGTCATGCTGATGGTTGCGCCATGTTCATCAAACTTATGCACTGTACTGATGTCAGAACTGTTCAATTTATAATGTTGAACACAGAGTTCTGTGGTTTTATTCAAGAAAATTTGGCAGAGATTAAAATACGGCACAGACACGGTTTTGTTGACGCTATCGAGCAGCTGTTTCGGATCATAAAATTGAATATTTAATGCCAAGCTGTTGCTGTCGAGAACCACTGGTTTCATGTCTTTATGCTGTTTTGCTTTGGCTTGCGCATTTTGCTGCGCTTGAGCAATCGCCAGAGCGGCATTATGTTTTTCTTGTTCTAAAGCCTGCGCTAGCGTTTGAATTTCATGTTTTAGACGTGATTCATTGTTGATTCGCGCTAAATATTCAGTACGACTTGGACGCGCAATAGCGCGATACGCCAACCATAACAAGCCATGTAAGAATAATGAAAATAGAATCGCAGCCCACTGCGTACGTAAGATTTCACCAATACTTGGTTTAATTAAGGTGATTTCAACCGTTCCGACTTTCTTTTCGTTTTGCAGCGCATCACGAACAAAGATTTCACCGTCACGGGTTTTGGTCAAACCGCCTGTGGCCAAAACTTGATTATTGGCATTTAAAATGCGGATGGAAGCCACGCTCGGGTTGGTTGCATAGCGGTCAGCAAGTAAGGCTAATGATACGGTATTGGCCGGCTCAAGCTCAGATAGGCTGTCTGTAACCAATTGACTGGTCATCAGTTGTCCCTGACTGGCACGGTTTTCGTTCAATTGGTGGGTTGTTGCCAATACCAATAAAAAGGTATGCAAAGCAAAACAAACTACTAATAGGCTAGCAAATAGCCCTTGTCTAGGCGCATTCAACGTAAACTTCCAAGGCAATTCTATTCAATTTAGATTATGATTCTTACATTAGTTGTAGCTCAGACCCGAGTCAATTCATGCGAGAAATCATTCTTATATCACTTTTAGGACCTGACCAACCTAATCAATTTACACGATTAATGCAGGTTTTGTCCGCACATTCCTTACAGATTTTAGATGTCGGACAAGCAGTCATCCACAATCAGCTGACTTTAGGTATTGTTGTTTCGTCGGAAGACCAGACTGCGACAGCATTAGCCATGAAGGAGATGTTGATTTTAGCACATGATATTGGCTTAACTGTGCGCTTTAAACCAATCTCTACAACAGAATATCAACAATGGGTAAATGAGGGAGGCCGCACACGCTATATCGTTACGGCACTTGCGCCAGAATTACAGGCGTCTCATTTACAGGCAGTTACAAATATTGTGTCGAGCCAAGGCTTTAATATTGAAACTGTGACTCGTTTATCTGGCCGTCCAGAGTTAGATGGATCAAGCGAAGGTCCACGCCGTGCCTGCGTTCAATTTGGCTTAAAAGGCCAGATGTTGGATGCCACTGCGATGCGTGCAGCATGTTTACGTCTATCTACTGAACTAGGGGTAGATGTTGCCGTTCAAGAAGACAATGCTTACCGTCGTAATCGTCGTTTAGTCTGCTTTGATATGGACTCAACGCTGATTGAGCAAGAAGTAATTGACGAATTGGCGATTGAAGCGGGTGTCGGGGCTCAAGTGGCTGAAATCACTGAACGTGCTATGCAAGGCGAGCTCGATTTCCAACAAAGTTTCCGTGCACGTGTGGCACTGCTCAAAGGTATGGATGCTTCGGTATTGCCTAAAATTGCAGAACGTCTGACTGTCACAGAAGGTGCGGAACGTCTGATTTCAACGCTTAAATCACTGGGTTATCGCACGGCTATTTTGTCAGGTGGTTTTCAGTATTTTGCCGAATATCTACAAGCAAAACTGGGTATCGATGAAGTCCATGCCAATGTACTGGACGTCCAAGATGGCGCGGTAACAGGTGAAGTGAAAGGTCATATTGTCGATGGTGCTCGCAAAGCCTTCTTGTTGACTCAAATCGCTGAAGAAATGGGGATTTCATTAGAACAAGCCATTGCTGTCGGTGATGGTGCGAATGACTTACCTATGTTGTCTTTAGCCGGCTTAGGCGTTGCTTTCCGTGCGAAACCTTTGGTTCGTCAAAATGCCAATCAAGCCATTTCAAGCGTGGGTCTAGATGGTGTTCTTTACCTGCTTGGTGTGCATGATAAAGATTTAAATCGTGCTTAAAACCATTTAAGGCACAGTCAAAAACGTAGCCAAAAGGCTGCGTTTTTTTATGCCAAGAATTCAGCTCATCCGATGAACGGTATAGCTAAATACCAAATAAATCATTACAGTAATCTTTAAATAATTTATCAATATCTTTAACTCTAAACTTAGTTCGAATCGCCTTGACTCGTGACCACATATTTTCTATTGGATTTAAATCTGGAC